>JAZFZN010000191.1:0-2757 GCA_036475515.1 Gammaproteobacteria bacterium | reverse complement strand
TCCGATCGTAGTGCGTTTCAGAATGCACATAGTATCCCGCCTGGGTGGTCGGTTCCGGTCGTCCCGAGTTCGTCGCGGTGTAACGCCGTCGGATGTTGTCCGCATAGCTGAACTCGAAAAACAATCTGCCGACTGCTTGTCCCAGACGCGTTGTCGCCGGTTCGTCCAATGTGACGCGCGAATTACGCGGAAGAATCCCAAGTAACACGACGTCGTGGTCGAATTGGTAAGCCAGATGTTCGTACAACGGCCCGTACTGTGTTGGACCAAAAACGGGGGAGACACCGAAATTCAGATGTTCGATGTAGCTGTATGACTCGAGTACGTCGGTCAATCGCTCCTTGCGACGCACGCCCAGGCCTTCGACGAATGCGTCACCGAGCACGACGACACGCAGGTGTTCAGCATGTCGCTCCCGGTGTCGGTCGCGTGCGCCGTAATCGTTGCTGCGATATCGCAGGTCGAAACACGGGGTCATGTGCCGGTAAACGGTTTCAGGCGCGCGCCAGGTTCCAAAGGGCTCCGCGCTGATCCAAAAACCGGGCGACTCATCGGAGAACCGGTAGTTCGGTTGCCGCGCGTCAATGATCCGGGTCTCGACGAGAACCAGTGCGCTGATCTCGAGAACAATGGCAGCACAGGCGATCAGGCCGACAATTTGTATTGGACGTTTCAGCCTTGCAGCGCGACGGCCCATCGAATCGACTACTTGTAGATCGCGATCGTTTTGTCGCCGTCGGCATCAATTGCAGCGCGATACATGCCTTCCGAATTGAAGGGCATCGCGACGTTGCCTTCCACGTCGACCGCGATGACACCGCCTTCACCGCCGCGTTCGACGAGCTTTTCCATCACAACGTTATGTGCTGCACGTTCGAGCGAGAGGTCTTTGTATTCCATCTGCACACAGATGTCGTATGCGACGACGGAACGCATGAAATACTCACCGTGGCCCGTCGCAGAAACCGCGCAACTGATATTGTTGGCATAGGTTCCGGCACCAACGATCGGCGAATCGCCGACGCGGCCCCAGAGCTTGTTGGTCATGCCACCGGTCGACGTACCGGCGGCCAGGTTTCCGCCGCGGTCGAGCGCGACCGCGCCGACGGTGCCGAATTTCTCGGTATGCAGGTCCGTCTCCGACAGTGTGATCTGATCCTTGGAACGCGCCCTTTCGAGTTGTTTCCAGCGTTCCTCGGTGTAGAAATATTCGGTTGGCACGAGTTCGATGTCCTGCGATACCGCCCATTTCTCCGCACCTTCACCGATCAGCATCACATGTGGCGACTCATCGAGCACCAGACGCGCCAGTTCGATCGGATTCTTGATGTGGCGTACCGCGGCGACAGCGCCGGCATTCAGGGTGCGACCGTCCATGATCGAAGCGTCCAGCTCGTTGCGGCCGTCGTTGGTGAACACCGCGCCTTTGCCGGCGTTGAACAACGGATAGTCTTCGAGTATCACGATTGCGGCGACGACGGCATCGAGACTCGAACCACCGCTGTCGAGTACCTGGTATCCCGCCATCAAAGCTTCATCGAGTGTGTCGCGATACCGCGTTTCCAGGTCACCGGTCATCTGTTCGGCGCGAATCGTGCCCGCGCCACCGTGAATCGCAATTGCGATCGGTTGCTCTGCCATGGCTGTGCCCGAAATCAGTGCCGTTATTAGAATCAGACGTTGAATCAGATGCATGTTGCCACCTCGTCTGGCCACTCCGTCGCCTTGCGGCGGCATGCGTATCCGGAAGGCCGCGCGATCATATCAGACTGGCGGTTCAGCGATGACGACGGTACACCGGTTCTCCGGCCAGCCACGTTTCGAGGACGATGGTCTGCCACAACTCGGAGGGGTCGCCGGTGAATGGGTCCCGATCGATCAGTACGAAGTCAGCCCACTTGCCAGGTTCGAGACTGCCGAGGCTGTCCTCCGCGTGCCCCGCGTAGGCCGCGCCGAGCGTGAATGCGTGCAAGGCTTCAGCAATGCTCAGACGTTGTTCCGGGTACCAGCCTCCGGCGGGTTCCCCACGGTGATCCTGGCGGGTCACACCCGAGTAGATGCCCCAGAACGGGTTCGTGGCTTCGACCGGAAAATCCGAACCCGCTGCCAGCACGACGCCGTTTTCGAGAAAACGTTGCCACGCGTAAGCGCCGCGAATTCGCTCCGGACCGACTCGGTCCTCAGCCATGTTCATGTCGCTGGTCGCGTGTGTGAGTTGCATCGATGCGATCAGACCGAGTTCTGCAAACCGTGGAATGTCCTCGAGTGATACGACCTGTGCGTGTTCGATCCGGTTGCGCAACTGCGATGGTGCGTCACCCTGAACGGATTCAAATGCATCCAACGTGACACGGTTGGCACGATCACCAATTGCGTGGACCCCGACCTGAAAACCCTTCGCGTTTGCCGCTGCGATCTTCGAGATCAGCGCATCGCGTTCGGCAAACAACAGGCCACTGCTGTCCGGTGCGTCATCGTAAGGTTCGAGGAGCGCGGCGCCACGGCTGCCCAGAGCGCCGTCGGCATAAAGTTTGACGCTGCGAACGTCCAGACGCTCATCGCCGTAGCCGACAAATGGTTCGTCGAATGCATTGAGTGTTTCTTCCTCGTCGGCGAGCATCACATAGACACGAACGTTCAATTCGTCGTCATCGGCGAGATCTTTGTACAACGCGACGGTTTCGTGTGTCACACCCGTGTCGTGTACACCGGTGAGTCCGTACCGATTCAGTTCAGACAACACAGTTCGCAGTGCTG
>JAZFZN010000190.1:0-5229 GCA_036475515.1 Gammaproteobacteria bacterium | reverse complement strand
GACCTTCTGACCTGGGACATCTTTCGCCGGGCACGTGAAAACGACATTGGGGGATTCAAGTATCCGGATGAATTGATCCCGGTCAGTCAGTTCTTCAGCGTGCCAAACTTTTTTGCGTTGTTGGGCTCCAGTGCGAGTGTGCAGCCCTTCGCCACGGTTGAGGACTACGACAACTGGATCGGTCGTACCGATGACTTTGCAATCTGGATCGACCAGGCGATTGCCAACATGCGTGAAGGCATGGAGAAAGGCATCGTGCAACCGCGCGTGCTGATGGAGCGTACCCTGCCGCAGCTGTCTGCGCATGTCGTCGACAATGTAGAAGAAAGTGTGTTCTATGGCCCGATCAGCAATATGCCCGAGCAGTTCTCGGACGAAGATCGTGAGCGTTTGACGGCCGCTTATCGGGAGATGATCGAAACGACCATCGTCCCGACCTACGCCAAGCTGCATGATTTCATCCGCGACGAATACATGCCGGCAGCACGCGACACCGTCGGTCTCAGCGAACTGCCGGACGGCGATGAGTGGTACGCATACATGGTGCGCACTACGACGACCACCGATCTGACACCGGATGAAATCCACGAGATCGGTCTCGCGGAAGTCGAGCGCATCCACGTGCAGATGCGTGAAGTGATGGAAGAGGTTGAGTTCGAAGGCGATTTGAAAGATTTCTTCGTGTTCCTGAACACGAACGAAGATTTCTACTTCACCGAAGAAGAAGATCTGCTCAACAGCTACCGTGCGATGCGCGAAGACCTGAACAAAAAAGCAGAAAAACTGTTTGCGGATTTTCCGGAAGCCGACTTCGAAATCCGTGCCGTCGAACCTTTCCGTGCCCGGTCTGCGTCCGGGGCTTCCTACCAGGCTGCATCACCCGATGGTTCGCGCCCCGGTGTTTTCTACGTGAACACCTACGATCTTTCTGCACGTCCGAGTTGGGCTGTCGAATCGTTGTTCTTGCACGAAGCTGTTCCTGGGCATCATTTCCAGATCTCAATCCAGCGCGAACTGGACGATTTGCCACGTTTCCGTCGATTTGGCGGATACACGGCTTTCGCGGAGGGCTGGGGTTTGTACGCCGAGTCCCTGGGCAGGGAGCTCGGTGTCTACCAGGATCCTTATCAATACTACGGTGCGTTGCAGGCGGAGTTGTGGCGCGCGTTGCGACTGGTCGTCGACACCGGGTTACACAGCAAAGGGTGGACGCGCGAGGACGTGCTCGATTACATGTACGAGAATACCGCCGTCAAAGAGGCGCGTGCGGTCTCCGAAGCCGAGCGTTTCATCGCGATTCCGAGCCAGGCGCTGGCTTACAAGATCGGACAGCTGAAAATCCGTGAACTACGGGATCGCGCTGAGGAGGAACTCGGCGAGGATTTCGACGTCAAGGAGTTTCACGCACTCGTGTTGAACGATGGCGCGTTGCCGCTGGACGTCCTGGAAGCAAAGGTCGACCGATATATCGCCGACAAGAAAAGCTGATTCGGCTATCTGTCATGAACCAAAACGGCGGCCACTGGCCGCCGTTTTTGTCTGTTCAGGATCCCTGTTCCGAAGGCGGCGGTGGCGCTGCCGGTGGCGGGATCCCAGGTGGGAAGCCGGCCATGATCTCAGCCACCGCGCCGCTGATCGTCTCTGCTGGATTCTCGATGTGTTGTTTCTTGATACGGCCGCTGACGGTACCGTGCCAGGCCGGCTGTTTTGTTGCCACATCGAAGATGTCTACCGAGATCGTGCCTTCGGTGTACTGGTCGACTCGGGTCTGTGTGCCGTAGGACACGCCGCCATAGTACGGATGACCCCAACCCCAGCCCGCACCGCCATAGGTGGTCGGATAATCATGTACGTCGATTTTCTCGCGGCTGCCAACAGTAAAGTTCACTGCAAAATCCGGGTTCTGATTTTTGTCGACTCTGCGGTAGCCCTTCAGCATCAACTGGTTGTCCACCGATTGCTGAAGCCTCTGCACATTGATCGGGCTGATCTGTGTGCCGTCATTGATTAACCCAGATTCCGTGATCCAGGTGTAGGTACGGTATTGGGAGAAATCGACAGCTGGATTGTGGTCGTATTTAGCTTTTGGAGTCGATGTACAAGCCGCAATCAGCAGTGCAACAACGACAGGCATGGCGAGCCGCATCTTTTTCATTATTCGGTCTCCTCGTGATTCTGTCTCGCAGCACGGCGAAACGACTTTTTCTACGGTGGCCTATCTTGCACGAAAACCGGATATGCGACCAGATCGCCCGGGACTAAAATGTCGGCACAGGTTGTGCAAACGGCTTCCTGCCAGCGTCAGTGTGGAAGCGGGGCGCGGTCTCCAGCGTAGTCTTCATCCAGCATGTCGGCCCGGACCATGGGGATCGGTGGCCCACCGTAGGAAAGAAACGTGTCGTGGAACTCCTTCCAGGCTTCGCGCCCACCGCGGTCGGCAGTCCAATCGTCACGCAGCTTGTTGATCATCAGTTTGCCGAGTGTGTAGTTCAGATAACCCGGATCGAATGTTCCGCGATTGGCCTGCTGACTCGCGTTACCAGGATCCTGAAACGCCATTTCTTCAAACATCGCACGCGATTCGTCAACCGTCATGTTGCCAGTATGCAAACCGATGGCCGACAGGAATCGCACGTTGCGGATCAACGCATTTTTCAGCTGACCGATGTGTGATTCCGGGTCGCCGTTGTCGAGCCCGGCGTCATACATCATCTGCTCAGTGTAGTGGGCCCAGCCTTCAACGAACGAATAGGTGAAGAACAGCTGTCCGAACTTCGACTCGGCGCGGTTTGCGTGCAGGAAGTTCAGAAAATGCCCGGGCCAGACTTCGTGTACTGTGATGTACAGGAGATTCTTGCGACCGGGGAGATAGTCCAGTTGATCTTGTTCCGACCACGAGGGATCCGGCGGTGCAATGTAGTACGTCGACGGCAGACCTTTCTCGTATGGACCTGGAATATTGATGTATGCGATGTTGAAGCGCGCATACGGTGGCGCCTCGTCAACCAGCGCTTCTTCAGTGCCGGGTATCGACACAATGTCTTCGTCGATCAGAAACTGTTTCAACCCGGCAAGTTGCCGCTGCGCTCCTGCAACCGGCCCGCCTTCGGTCTTCAGCGTTTCTGTTTTTGCGACACAGTCCGATAGGGAATCTCCTGGTGCGTAAACGTCGCAAGCCTCTTGCAGCAGTGCGAGATTGCGTTCCAGATCTGCTTCCCCCGCGGCTTTCAGTTCTTCGAGCGTGAGGTCGACCCCTTCGTTCATCCTCAACATTGTCAGAAAACGTTCTTCACCGAGTGCGTAGTTGTCGTCGACTTCCTGGGCGTCAAGCCATACCACGGTTTCGTTGATTGCACCGATGGCCGTCGCGTTGGCTGCGGCGAGGCGTTCCTGCAATGCAGCATCATCCACTTCTACAAAGATTCCGGGCACGGCACTTTCGAAAAACGTTGCTGTGCCACCGAGTATTCCCTTGGTCACTTCGACATGGGTTCTTGCCAATGGTGTTTTCAGATTCGCTTTCATCTGTGCAAGGTAGGCTGGCAGGTTCTCTGCATAGGTCGCGAACGCCGCCATGCGCTCAGCCAAAGGTGCGTATTCGAGCGACAGATAAATGCTCGGGTTGGTCTGAAATGCGTAAGCCACCGGGTTGTTTTTGAGAAATTCGGAAACATCGAGGTCGAACAACATCTGGTCGATTGCTGCGATCAGGTAGTCGTGTTCGAATGCGGCACGTCCTGGCAGTTCGTCGGCCGTGTACTCACCCGCAGCAGAACGCTGCTCGTTGAGCCACGCTATTTCCTTTGCGACAGCTTCGGGGCTGTAGTCGTGCAACTGGCCGTCATATTCGTGTTGTCCTGCGGCGATTGCGGACACCGGGTTGTACTTGAAGTAGTTTTCGATGAACTGCTCGCGGAACTCCGGCCAGTCGATGCGTTGACTCGAGACTGACTCTTGCGCCGAAGAGTCGGTCGTGTCTGGTGCGCCTTCACAGGCGGACAACAACAGACACAGCGGAAGAATAGTCAGCACAGTCTTTTTCATTATTCGTACTCCGTACTTGGCGAGATCCGACGTACTCGGCAGGACAGCGCGACAACATACGCGTTTTTGTGCAGCAGGACCAGCAGCTGCTAAAGACCGAGCGTGGACGTCACGAAATCCTGAACGTCGTCCAGAGTAGGCGCGACCGGCACTTCAGAACTGAGTCCGGGAATGTCGTCTCGCGAATGCACGAAAGCGACCAGCGGTTTTCCGTAACGCAACGCAAGCTGAACCTCACTGGAAGTACCTGCGCTGCCCGGTAGTGCGACAACGGCGTCAGCGCTCAGCACATTGACGTGATTGCGCGAGAGTGCGTCTGCTCCCTTCGCGCCACTCAATGGCAAATGTGTTCGGATCGATATTTCAACGAACGGATTCGGGTAGCCTGGAGGCGACTCCGGACTGTTGCCTAATGGCAACACCCCGATCACGAGACCCCTGCGGTCTTTGGTTTCCACAAAAGCCTGGCTGACGCTCTGCATGACACCGGCGCCACCGCCGGTCAGAAGATGCACCAGTTGGGTCGCAAGCCACCGGCCAAGAGGAATGCTGAGCTCTGCGTGCGCGTCGCGCCCCGATCCCATGACGCCGACGATCGGCAGACGTCGAACACCCATTGCTAGTGGAATCGGCGACGACGCAGCCCGGCAATAGCGACCGCCAGGAACACACCGAAGGCGCCGCCACCGCCGCCACCGGTATTGCCACCACTACCGCCTCCACCTCCACCTGAGGAAGGCACGATGATCGACAGATTGGCGCTGTTGTTGGCCGGTACTGGGTCTGCTTGTGGTCCGGTTACCTTTCCGGACAAGAACTGGGTCCCCGTTTGCACGGCGCGAATGTCGACCGTGACGACCAGGGACCCGGACTGAGGAACCGTCAAGCCCAAACACCCGAGAAAGCCTGTGATGAAGTTGCAACCGGGTTCAGAAGTGTTCTCGACTGTCAGACCATTCGGCACGACGATGTTGAGAGTCGTGGCGGTTGCGTTGAGCCGGTTGGAAGCGTTTACGATTGTATAGTTGAGCCGGCCGGTCTCATTGAGTTGCAGCGTGCTCGGACCGCTGCCCGTGAGCTGCAGGTCGATCGATGCAGAGACTACCGCGTTGAGCGTCAGGTTGTTGTTTGTCAGATCGTCGTCCGTGTCCGAAGAGACGTTTACCGGGACTTGGAAGGAACCGA
>JAZFZN010000189.1:0-6617 GCA_036475515.1 Gammaproteobacteria bacterium | reverse complement strand
GTGTTTCCGGTGCACAGGCCGAAAATACCAGTGATACAGCCAGAATCGGCATCAGTTTGTTCATCGATGACTCCGTTGTTTCAAGAATGTGAACCCTGTATTTCCTCAACACTGGACCCGGACTGATCAGTCTCGGTTGCCACGATGCGACTCGCACTCAGCAGGTAGAAGCGAATATTCAGAAGAACAGCGGCGACAACCAGTCCGGCCAGCAGACCGACCCACACGGCCCGCGGACCATAACCGAAGCGAATACCCAGCAGCCAGGCCAGCGGAAAACCGACAATCCAGTACGACAAAATGTTCAGCCACATCGGTATGCGCGTGTCCTTCAGCCCACGCAACGCACCGGCACCGCCGACCTGAAGTCCATCGGCGACCTGGAACAACGCGGCCATGGCGATGAAACCGGTTGCAATGGTCCGCACCGGCAGGTCGGTCGTGTAAGCGCCGATGATCTGCTCTCCTAATACCACCATCACCAGCGCGGACAGCGCCATGAACGCCCCACACAAACCGATACCGACCACGCCCGCGTGCCGGGCTGCGCGCGCATGGCCGGCACCCGTGTTTTGCGCGACCCGCACCGTGATGGCCATCGCCAGTCCGAGCGGGACCATGAACACGGTTGACGCATAGTTGATCGCGATCTGGTGGGCAGCGACGACGGTCGTACCGAGCGTCCCCATCAACAGGGCAACGGCACCAAACATACCGGCCTCGGCGACGATTCCGATACCGATCGGCAGACCAAGCCCGATCAATTCGCGTTGTTTTGCGCGTTCAGGCCATCCGCGACCGGAAAAAATCTCGAAGGGTTTGTAGACATGACTGCTTCGTACGTACGTGAACATCGCCAACAACATCGTCCACAATGTAATTGCACTGGCCCAGCCACAACCAGCGGCACCCAGACGTGGAAAACCGAACTTGCCGTACATCAGTACATAGTCGCCCACGATATTGACCACCAGTCCGAGGAACGACACATACATGATCGGTCGTGTCCAGCCGACTCCTTCGCTGACGTAGCGCAACGTGTAGTACAGAAAAATTGCGGGCAGACCCCACGCGATCGCCTGCAGATAGCCGACCGTAACCGGGATCAATGTCGGATCGATGCCGATCAGTGTCAGCGCCGGTTCCGAACCGAAATAAAGAACGACGAACAGCACCCATGCAACCAACTGGCTGAGCCAGAACCCCTGCCGCGCATAGGCACCGATTTCCCGGTGGTCGCCGGCTCCGGCCAGGTGTGCCGTGGTCAGGGACAACGACATCAACAAACCGATTCCGAACAGGATCAGTACCATCCAGACACTGGACCCGACCGCCACGGCGCCAAGATCGGTTGCGGACAGGCGGCCGGCAAACACCGTATCCGCGAGGGTCATGCCGGCAATCGCGAGGTTGTTCGCAATCAATGGTCCACCCAGCCGGAGTATGCGTCCGGCCTCGGAACGGTAGTGGTTCGAGTGGGCGGTAGACGAATTCATCGGTCGGCGTGATCGAAAAGCGCACCAATCTACCACAGCGTTTTCTGGCCGTTGTGTGTTTTGTGACGCCAGACAAACGGAGTATGGTTAGCCCCTTTCGGTTTCGGAGATATGGATGAACAGGGGAGAAGTCAGGCGTGTTGCCGTCGTGGGTGGCGTCCGCATACCTTTCTGCCGCTCCCACACAGCGTACGCGACAATGAGCAATCAGGACATGCTGACCGCGACACTCAGCGCGTTGGTCGAGAAATACGGACTCAAAGGCGAAAAACTCGGCGACGTATCTGCCGGTGCGGTCATCAAGCACTCACGCGACTGGAACCTCGCCCGCGAAAGCACACTCGGAAGCGGGCTCGCTCCCGAAACACCAGCGTTCGATTTGCAACGCGCCTGTGGGACCAGTCTCTCGGCGACCATCCAGATCGCAAACAAGATTGCGCTCGGGCAAATCGACGCAGGGATAGCGGGCGGTACCGACACGGTCAGCGACGTGCCCGTCGTCTTCCCGGAAGGCTTTCGCGAAGTCATGATGGAATCGTATCGGGGGCGTTCGATGGGCGAAAAACTGAAACCATGGCTCAAACTGCGACCGAAGTATCTGAAACCGGTCTTCCCCGGTGTCGTTGAACCACGAACTGGTTTGTCGATGGGCGAGTCGGCCGAACTGATGGCCAAAGAGTGGGTCATCAGCCGCGAAGCGCAGGACGAATATACGCTGGGCAGCCACATCAAAGCCGTGGCTGGTTACGAACGTGGTTTTTATGAAGACCTGGTCGTACCGTTTGCCGGCGTGGAACGCGACAACAACATACGCCCCGATACGAATCTGGAAAAACTCGGCAAACTCAAACCGGTGTTCGATCGTGAACACGGCACTCTGACGGCGGGGAACTCGACGCCACTGACCGACGGTGCGGCTGCTGTGCTGTTGGCCTCCGAAAAATGGGCACGATCGCGTGGATTGCCGATACTCGCCTATCTGGTCTACGGAAAGGTCGCAGCCGTCGACTTCGTCAACAAGGAAGGCCTGTTGATGGCACCAACCTATGCGGTTTCAGAAATGCTGGCCGACATGAACCTCAATCTGGACGACTTCGATGTCTATGAAATTCACGAAGCGTTCGCCGCGCAGGTGTTGTGCACCCTGAAGGCCTGGGAATCAGAGCGCTTCAACCGGGAACGCCTGGGCCGGGATGTACCGTTGGGGGCCATAGACCGCGATCGCATGAACCTCGCCGGTGGCAGCATCGCAATCGGTCACCCGTTCGCCGCAACCGGTGCCCGGATTGTCGCGACGCTGGCCAAACTGCTCGCCGAAAAGGGCGGCGGCCGCGGTTTGATATCCGTCTGTACGGCCGGGGGTATGGGCGTTACCGCGATCATGGAAGCCACCTGATCCCTTGCTTGTCGGTGCACGAGCAGGGATGATGAGCGCCAGTCTGAATCTGCCGCTGGACTAGCCAATGGATGCACTCAACAACGCGCTGGCGACGTTCAGCAACTTCCTCTGGAACGACATCGCGCTGTACGTCGTACTCGGCACCGGTGTGCTGTTCACGATCTGGAGCGGCTTCTCTCAGTACCGCGCACTGACCGAAGGTACGGGCATCGTACGGGGCAAGTACGACGACCCGAACGATCCCGGTGCGATCAACCATTTCCAGGCACTTTCCGCCGCACTGTCGGCGACGGTCGGTCTCGGCAACATTGGCGGTGTTGCGCTGGCGATCTCACTCGGCGGTCCTGGAGCGGTGTTCTGGATGTGGGTCGTCGGTCTGTTCGGGATGGCCATCAAGCTGACCGAAGTGACCATGTCGATGCTCTACCGGAACACAGACGATCCGGACAACCCCCACGGCGGCCCGATGTGGGTCATATCAAAAGGCTTGGCCCGCATGAATCCGCGTTGGGCGACGATCGGCAAATGGATCGGCATCCTGTTCTGCATCACATTGCTGGTTTCAACGATCACCGGCGGCAATATGTTCCAGGCCTGGAACGTGGCCGAATTGACGGAAGAAAACTTCCACGTCCCGGGTTGGATCACCGGTGTCGTGCTGGCCGTGCTCGTCGGTGCGGTCATCATCGGCGGCATCAAACGCATCGGCCGGGTGGCCGGCACACTCGTGCCGTTCATGGTCACAATGTATCTGATCGGCGGAACTTACGTTCTGATCAAGAACTGGGGCGCCGTACCCGAGATGTTCTCTCTGATCTTCAAGTCGGCGTTTTCGCCACAGGAGGCGGTCGGCGCGTTTATCGGTGGCAGTGCGTTCTACGCATTCTTCTTCGGCATGAAGCGAGCCCTGTTTTCGAATGAAGCCGGCCAGGGAAGTTCACCGATTGCCCACTCGGCAGCGAAAACCGACGAACCGGCCCGGGAGGGTCTGGTCGCCGGACTCGAACCGTTTATCGACACACTCGTCGTCTGCACATTCACGTCACTCGTGATCCTTTCGAGTGGAGTGTGGAGTCGCGCACCCGAGGTTGTGTACCCGACGTCACCGGCGATCGTTCCGGTCGAACTGAATGTCTGGTCGATCGAGCAGACGTCGCTACCCGACCGCGAAGGCGAAGGTTGGCGTGAAGGCGACAACGTGTTCACGATTATTTTTGCACACGCGAATCGGCAGGCCGGCAACAATCTGCACCGGCTCACCGGCGTCGTGCGCTACGACGACATCCAGGGTTTTCATGTTGACTGGGATGATTTCGCAAGTGTGGAACGGCCCAGCCTGCGAGAAGCTGCCGTCTATATCGAATATCCCGGTGCAACACTGACGTCGAAAGCTTTCGACAGTGCACTCGACGGACTCGGCAAATACCTGGTCACACTGGCGGCCTGGCTGTTTGCCGTATCAACGATGATCTCATGGAGTTATTACGGTGAGCAGGGGGTCGTGTTCATCTGGGGCGATCGGGCGGTGCTGGGATACAAATACGTGTTCTGTATTCTGATCGTCGTAGCGACACTCGGATTCGTCGAGACCGACACCGAACTCGACAATCTGACCGGTATCGGCACCGGCGTGATGTTATGGGTCAACATCCCGATCATGCTGATGCTCGGATACCAGGCGATGCGTGCCTACAAGAGCTATATCGCAAGGCTGAAATCCGGCGCCCTGGCCGAAGAAGGCCACAAGCCGCCGCCACTAGAAGACCTGATCAGCGGTCGCGACGTCCGGTAGCTTTATCGGGGTCACGAAGGGTGCCCTCTACCACCATTTTCCCAACAAGACCGAACTGGGCTATGCGGTCATCGAAGAAGTGATCCGGTCCTGGGGTGAGCAGAAGTGGAGCCGTCTGCTCGACGTCGAATCCGATCCGATCGAACGACGTCGCTGAGTATCTCTTTGAGCGCATCGAAGCGGCTCGAGGAGATTTTCACAGACTGGCGCGATACCATTGAACGGGCTTTGAGACGTGGACAGGAATCGGGTCGGGTACGCGCGAACATCAACGTCCGCGAAGCCGCATTGTTCATCGTAGCAGCCTATGAAGGCTGCATCAGCCTCGGCAAGTCATCTCACAGTGCGGGTGTTTTCAAACAAAGCCTCAACGGACTCGCGGATTATCTCGACTCACTGCGAACCGACACAACGAAGTAAACCATCACAGGATTCGGCGCTTGCCAAAACTCACCCGCTTCGATGAAATCATTTCCAACTACGGTCACTTCGTCGTCCGCTGGCGGTGGCTGATCCTCCTGGTTTCGATTCTGTTGGCGGCGGCAGCTATCACCGGAACGCGCCATCTCGAGTTCAAGAGCGACTACCGCATCTGGTTCAGCGCTGAAAACCCGCAACTGCAGGCCTTCGAGAGGCTGCAGCGAATGTATACGAAGAACGACAATATTCTTTTCGTTCTGGCGCCGCAGGGCGGCGATGCTTTTGCACCGGAAGTGCTCGCTGCTGTCGAGGACCTGACTGCGGAAGCCTGGAGACTTCCCTACGCGATCCGTGTCGATTCGATCAGCAACTTCCAACACACCGAAGCCGAACAAGACGACCTCGTCGTCGCCGACCTGATCGAAGGCGGGGAGCACTTTGACGAAACGGAAACGGCGCGCGTGCGCGACATCGCGCTGGCGGAACCCGCCCTCGCCGATCGTCTGATCGCCGACGATACTGCTGTTACCGCGGTCAGCGTCACATTCCAGATGCCGGAGCTGCGAGCGGACGAAGTATTCGAAACCGCGACAGCGGCACGCCAACTGGCACAACGCATCGAGAACGACTACCCGTTGATCGACACCTACCTGACCGGTGTGGTGATGCTGAACACGGCGTTTCCGGAAGCCGCGATAAGAGACTACACGACGCTGATCCCGGCGATGTATGGCGTGATCATCGTAACCCTGCTGCTGCTGGTGCGCTCGATCGCCGGAATGATCGGCACGGTCGTGCTGATCGCACTGGCGGCCGGGTCGGCCTTCGGTCTGGCCGGTTACGCCGGAATCAAGCTGAGCCCGCCTGCAGTTTCAGCGCTGACGATGATCATGACACTATCGGTCGCCGACGCGGTGCATCTTATGATGTCCATGCGTTCGCAGATGCAACAGGGACTCGACAAGACGGCCGCGCTGATCGAAAGCCTGCGTATCAACTTTGGCCCGATTTTCCTGACCAGTCTGACCACGGCCATCGGGTTTGCATCGATGAATTTCGCCGATGCGCCGCCATTTCGCGATCTCGGTAACATCACCGCGACGGGCGTGATGATCGCGTTCCTGTTGTCGGTGTCATTCCTGCCTGCATTCATTTCGATCTGCCCGATGAAAAAGAGCAAGGCGACGCGCATGTACAGCGGCTTGATGAACCGGCTTGCAGATTTTGTCATCGACAAGCGCAGGATATTGTTGCCCGTGATGGCCTTGTCCAGCGTCGCGGTACTCGCATTCATTCCGAAGAACGAACTGAACGACGAGTTCGTGAAGTATTTTGACGAGAGGATCCCGTTCCGGACCGATACCGATTTCGCAGTCGAGAACCTGACGGGTATCTACCAGATCCAGTATTCGCTGGACACCGGAAACAGCAATGGAATCAGCGATCCGGAGTTTCTGGCCCAGGCGGATGCGTTCACACACTGGCTGCGCGAGCAACCGGAGACGGTGCA
>JAZFZN010000188.1:0-2664 GCA_036475515.1 Gammaproteobacteria bacterium | reverse complement strand
GTGCGAAATCCGGGATCGATGCCGGTGATCGAAATGAAACTACGAATCAGCAAAGCTGCCCCGGTCAGCAGCACCAGGCACACGGCGGTTTCGGTCGCGACCAACAGACTCATCAGTCGACGCCGTGACCGTGCCGACGATGCCCCACGGCCGCCGAACTTCAGCGACTCGTTGACATCGGTTTGCGAGGCAAGCAGCGACGGCACGACTCCCACGCCGATACCCGTCAGTAGCGATAGGCCGACGGCGAAGCTCAACACCGGAACGTCCAGGGCCACCTCGCGCAGCCGAGGAACGTCGGATGGAGCCATGCTGCGGATCAACTCGATGCTCCACGTCGCAAGCAGCACTCCGGCAGCTCCACTCAGAACGCAAAGCAGAACGCTTTCCGTGACAAGTTGTCGTACCAGTCGAAATCGACCGGCTCCCACCGCAATCCGAACGGCCATTTCCTGCTGCCGGGCGATTCCACGAACGAGCATTAGACTGGCCACGTTTGCACACGCGATCAGCAGCAGGAAACCGACCGCACCGCTAAGCAGCAAAAGCGCCGGCCGGATTTCCTTTGTCACCATTGCGTGCAGCCCAACAACCTCGGCCGTCCAGCCGCGATTGGAGTCCGGGTATTCCTCGGCAAGCTGTCGCGAGATCGCCTTCATCTCGGCGTTGGCCTCTTCGAGTGTCACACCGGGCTTCAGTCGTGCGACAACCGTCAGCAGATCCCGCCAACCGCGATGGTATTCGTCGTCAATGGTCAAAGGCCGCCAGAACTGCACGAGTTCGTCGATGCGCAATTGCCGCGCCTCGGGGCCGGCGACTGTCGGCAGAAACGGAACATCGCGCCCGACCACACCGACCACTTGCCATGCGTTGGCTCCAATTTCAGGCAACGTCGACCACGAGTAAACGTCGACCGTCTTTCCGACAATCTCCGCATCGCCTTCGTATCGTTTCACCCAAACGTTGTGTCCCAGGATCAGGACTCGCCGCTTTTTTTCGTTCTCTTCTTCGATCGAAAACGTTCGTCCGAGTGCCGGGGGAATCCGTAGGACATCGAAAAAGTCCCGCGTGATGAACATCCCCTTGACGCGTTCGCTCGACTGGCCGTCGGTGAGATCCATGATCGTCCAATGGAAGGCGGCCATCCCTTCGAATGAAGTCGCCTCATCTCGCCAGTCCAAAAAATCGTGGCCAGACGCTCCCGTCCACTGCAGATCCTGGGCCGAGTTGACAGTCCGGATGATGACCAGACGGTCACTGTCGGGAAGCGGGAGTGGTTGGATGAGAATCGCCTGGACGAAGCTGAAAATCGTCGTGCAGACGCCAATCGTCAGACCGAGCACGCCGATCACGGTCAGCGCGAATCCCGGTGACCGCGCGATCAGACGTCCCGCAAATCTCACGTCCTGCCAGAAGTCGCTCAACCACGCGATGCGCGCTGTATCGCGGACGCCTTCGCGAGTCTGCTCGACACCGCCAAACACGCGCAAAGCTTCGCGTCGCGCTTCGTCAGGCGACATCCCCTGACGAACGTTTTCTTCGGTTTGCCGCTCGATGTGAAACCGCAGTTCTTCGTCGATTTCAGCCTCGAATTGCGACCGACGCAAGAAAATGGCCTGCCACCAGTGCATGGTTCGAGTCGATCTACATAGTTCCCACAAAAAGGGGTCAGAAGTCTTTTTCGGCCAAGCCGTTTTCAAATTCGAGACATTTTTCTTCCGGAAAAGACTCCTGACCCCTTTTTGAACCCGGTTCCTCGCCAGACGCGAGCCGTTCAGCTTCCTCGGCCGAAACGATCCTCCCGTCGAACAGATGTACGGTCAGATCCGCATAGCTGGCAAATCGCGGGTCGTGCGTCACCATGCAAATCGTCGATCCTTCGTTATGCAACTCACGTAGTAGATCCATCACGGCCATGCCGTTTTTCGAGTCGAGATTTCCGGTCGGTTCGTCAGCCAGCAGGATCGAAGGACTTCCCGCTAGCGCCCGGGCCACCGCCACACGCTGCTGCTGACCACCGGACAGCTGCGCCGAGTAATGCTTCATGCGATGCGACATTTCGACCTTTTCAAGAGCCTCTTCCACCCGCTTATTCCGATCTGACGACGGCATGCCGCGGTACGTCAGCGGCAGTTCGACGTTCTCCCACACAGTCAAGTCACCGATCAGGTTGAACGCCTGAAAGATGAAGCCAATCTCGCGGTTCCTTAATTGGCTACGTTGACGGATGCTCAGCTCGGCGACCGGCTCGCCCTTGAGTTGATACTCGCCGGCTGTGGGTGAATCGAGCAGGCCCATAATTGACAGCAACGTCGACTTGCCACATCCAGACGGTCCTGCGATTGACACAAAATCACCGCGCTGGATGTCGAGGTCGATTTCTGAGAGCGCATGTGTTTCGATCTCTTCGGTGAGAAAGACTTTTTCGAGTCCCTGCATGGAGATCAGCGGCTGTTCTGCTGTAGTCATCGACTGGTACTTTCTGGGTAAGGCAACTCGCAATAAATAACTCAAATGGTAAACAGTAGTGAGAAAAGGGGACTGGCTCCGTGCCGCAAATTGACGAGAATCCCAAGAAAATGGTCATCGCACAGTGCCTGTCCCCTTTTCTCGCGGGCCATCAGTTTCAGGGGCGTGCCGTCGAAAAATGGGACTGGCTCCAAA
>JAZFZN010000187.1:0-4958 GCA_036475515.1 Gammaproteobacteria bacterium | reverse complement strand
CCGTGGCCGGACATCATGACCACCGGGCAACTGAGCCCGAAGTCCGCCCACTCACGCAACAACGTGATCCCGTCTGTGTCGGGCATCCAGATGTCGAGCAGGATCAGCTCCGGTTGTTCGTTCGTGTATGCCGTACGCGCCTCCGCCGCATCGGCAGCCGAAACCACCTCGTATCCTTCCTCGGAAAGGATTTCCTCGAGGAGATTGCGGATGTCAGATTCGTCATCGACGATCAGGATCTTTCCGCTCATACACGTTCCCTCCGAGTAACAGTTCCGGTTCGCGACATCATCGCCGTTCGCGCTTCGTCATTGACCGGCAATCGGACTACGACCCTGGCACCGCCTCCTGGCGAGTTTTCGGCACGGATTCGCCCGCCGTGTTCTTCGACGAGTTTCTTCACAATCGCAAGTCCGAGCCCGGTTCCTTTCGGCTTGCTCGTCACGTACGGATCGAAAACCTGTTCCACGGCATCGACGTGGAAGCCGGGACCATTGTCTTCGACGGAGATCTCAGCCATCTGGCAGTCGGCTTCATCAAGCAGTTTTGATGAAATGCGTATCTGCCCCTCAGCATGACCTTCCAGTGCATCGAGCGCATTTCGGATCAGGTTGTGCAACATCTGGCTGACGCGTCCTGCATCGGCTTCGATGACCTCCAGATTCGGATCGAGCTCCAGTTCCACGCTGACGCCGTGTACGCGATACAACTCCCCAATCTCGGTCAATAACCGGTTCGGCGAAAACTCGGTAAGTTCCATCTCCGGTGCACGCGCATATTCGCTGAAGGCGTTGACCATCTCCTTCATCGCCTCGACCTGTTGAATGATCGTGCGCGTTGCACGGTCGAGCAAAGCGGCGTCGTCATCGTGTTCAAGCTTGCCCAGATAGCTGCGACGCAAACGTTCCGCTGAAAGCTGGATCGGTGTCAGCGGGTTCTTGATCTCGTGTGCGAGGCGTCGTGCAACTTCCCCCCAGGCCGCATCGCGTTGTGCCTGCATCAATGTCGTCACATCATCGAATACGATAACGAAGCCTGACGGTTTGCCTTCTTCACCGGGGAGCGCGGAACACGCGCACATCAGCACACGACGACCCAACTCACCTCGCAAAACGACTTCTTCGCGCCATTCCGTTTCACCGACCTGCAAGTGTGCATCGATCACAGTCACAATGCGCTCCAGCTCCCGATTCTTTTTGGTCGCCTCGGCGAGTGTCACTCCCCGGCATGGTTCGAGATCGATGCCGAATATCACTTCTGCTGCCTGGTTGAAGGTGCGCACTCGCATGTCGGGTTCCAACGCGATGACACCGGTCGACAGACGCGCGAGGATGACAGCGAGATTCGCCCTTTGAGCTTCGACGAGCATCTGGCTGTGTTCTGCCTGTTCGCGCGCTTCGGACAAACGTCGCGTCATCTCGTTGAACGAGCTCACCAGAAAACCGATTTCGTCGCTGCGCGCAACCGGAAGGCGTGTTGTGAAATCGCCTTTGGCGACCGCCCGCGTGCCGGCAGCGAGATCTTGGATCGGCGAAACCAGGCGCCGTGAGAAAAAGAACGCGCCGAGCACCGAGGCAAGCAAGGACAGCAGCAAGACGAGCGTCAGTGTCAGCGTGAAGCTGTTCTTCAACTGTGTCCTCAGGAAGGACAGTTCTCCATAGGCGGTGTAGGCCTCCTGGACGCCCTCCGCCATGGAACTGATGCGTTCATCGACCGGATATACAGCCTGCAACAACAACTGCGGATCTGTAGGCAATACTCTTGGTATTGCGATTGCAACACGAACGATGAACCCTCGTTCCGAACTCGGGTCGAGACCGACATACGGGCGCCCCTGACTGATCTGCAACAGCACTTCCTCATTCGGTCGCTCCGGAAACGCTGTAACAAACCGTTCTGAACTCATCGCCACAACTTTGCGATTGGGGCCGATAACCATCAAATCCTGGGCGCCGTACTCGGCCCGAAGTTGTTCGAGTTCGTTGACCAGACGTCGCGGCCGAACACCACGCAGATCCTCGATGATGCGCTGTGTGCGTTCCAGATACTCCCGTTTGCGCAGTTCGAGTGCCGCCTGCGACAGCTGCATCGCACCTTCCAAGGCCTGCTCGATCTCGACGTCAAACCAGCTGTCGATGTCCCTGTGCAGGAACTGCAATGAGAAGTAGTACACGAAAATCAACGGGGCAACAGCGAGCAACATGAACATCGTGACCATACGGCCGGTCAGCCGTGAACCCGGCTGATGTCTGCGGTACTGGCCAACGAGTTTGACCAGGTTCACGATGATCAGAGACAGCAGCAACGCGATACCGAACAGGTTCAACAGCAGGATCGCGGACTGCAGAGGTTCGAATACGGCCCTGTTGCGTGTCAATTGCGACAGTAACAACAAGGACAGGAACAGGACGCCGACGGCGAGCAGCACCCCGAGTGGCAACAGAATGCGCTTTATCTTTGCAGCGCCCATGTGTACCACTCACTGGAAATCCGAGAATCGTCCCAGAAAAAACCCAGCAGCCGCAACGCCCACGGAACCGAACCTGTCTGCAGGGTTGCGCGCATGCGCACTTCGTAGCGTTCATCCGGGTCCAGCAATGTTGCGTCGAGCAGCGGCAAGCCTTCGATAGGGCCAAACAGCCTCGTTGCGGCCTTGAGGCTGGCGACCGAAATCTGGTCCCCGCTGTTGACGTTCTGCACGATGTAACGCTGGGACAACGCATGAAACTGCAACTTGTAAACCTGCTCCAGGGCCGCCGCCTCGTCGTCCGCCCAAAAACGGCGTTCGCGGAAAACCTCAATTTCGAGACGCAGGGTCAACACGACACCCATGCGCAGCACGTCGACCGCTTCTTCACTGAGTTCGTAGTCGACCCGCGCGAACAGGTAGTAGACGTCGTCGATCAGCTGCGTGAACGCGTGACGCACTTCGATACGCGGTTCCTGTCCGTGCGCAGCAACGGCTGCCAGCAACAGGAGCGTCGCCGGCAACCGCACTGGATGCAATCTCTTCAAGCGTTCAGACGAACCGGTCATCCCTTTTCCAAGCTGGTGTAGTAGAAACCGTCCATACCGTCCTGACCGGGAAGGATCTGTCTGCCGATAGGGCATACAACACCCCAGGGACAGGCTTCCCCTGTGTTGTTCGACACCTTAGCATCCGTCCGGGTGCGGATGAATCCGTCCAGGACACCTGAGTTTTCTTCGTCCAGCACCGAACACGACGCGTACAGGAGTATTCCCCCCGGCTTCAGCACCCTCCAGAGCGCGCTCAGCAGATCGCGCTGGCGTTCGACCAATGGACCGATATCCGAATCTCGCCGCAACAGCTTGATGTCGGGATGGCGACGAATGACTCCGGTCGCGGTACAGGGTACGTCGAGCAGGACGCGATCGAACGGCTGCCGGTCCCACCAGCCGTCGATGTCGGCCGCGTCGGCGCAGAGCAGTTGTGCCTCGAGCCCCAGGCGGTCGAGGTTGTCACGGACACGTTCGAGGCGTTGCGCGTCGATGTCGAGTGCGACGAGTTCGGCGTTTCCGGAGCCCTCCAGTATGTGCGCGGTTTTGCCGCCTGGTGCCGAACAGGCGTCGAGTACGCGCTGGCCGCCTTGTGCGTCGAGCAACGCTGCCGCAAGCTGCGCCCCCGCGTCCTGTACCGACACCAGACCATCCGCGAAACCGGGCAACTCGTGTACGTCGAGTGCCTGTTCGAGACGCAAAGCACCGGACAAGACCGACGACTCAGTCGCAGCGATACCATCAGCGCTCAGTCGCGCACGATAGTCCGTTGTGGACGTCCTTGATGCATTGACGCGCAACCACAATGGCGCCTGTTCGTTGTTGGCTGCGAGAATCGTTTGCCAATCGTCCGGCCAGTCGTTTTGCAGACGCTCGATCAACCATGCCGGGTGTGCATAGCGTGCGACCGGATCGTCCGAGATCTCCGTCAGCAACACCTCGGATTCGCGTTGGAAACGGCGCAACACTGCATTCACCAGACCGCTCGCCCGCCCTGCGCCAATCTGACGTGTCGCTTCGACGGTTTCCTTGACCGCTGCGTAAGGCGCAACATTTGAATCGACGAGCTGAAACAACCCGACGAGCAACAGCGCTTCCAGTTCGCGTTGTTTTTCGTCGAGTGGTTTGTCGAGCAGACGATCCAGCACTGCGGTGTAGCGCTGATAGCCACGGAGTGTTCCATAGCAGAATGCGGCGAGACTGGCACGCTGACTGGGTTCGAGTTTCGATTGCGCGGCTGGCAACAGCTCACGCAATGAACGACCTCCACGGACAGCCGCCACCACTCGTGCGGCCTGCGCTCGTAACCGGGCGCCGTCGCTCACCGATTCACTCCAGCCGACCACCTTCCGGATGCGCGTTGAGAAAGTCCCGTGCATCAACGCGTGCTCGTCCGGGCAGCTGAATCTCGTCGAGACGTAGCACGCCGGATCGACAGCCAACCATCAATACGCCCGGCGCCGGGCTGGCCAGCACACCAGGAGCCAATTCACCGTCAGCAGCTTCGGCCTTCCAGATCTTCAGGTCTGCTTCTCCGAAACGCGCACGCGCACCGGGAACCGGATTGAATGCCCTAACCTGACGTGCCAGTTCTTCCGCAGACTCGGTCCAGTTCAGGTAGGTCTCCGATGTCGTGATCTTCTGGGCGTAGGTAGCCAGACGGTCGTCCTGTGGTTCCCGCTTTTGTGTTCCCGCAGCGATCTGCCCGAGTGCTTCGAGCAATGCGTCTCCACCAAGGATGCCGAGCCGGTCATGCAACTCACCCGCGGTTTCGTCGCTTCGAATCGCTGTCTCCTTTTTCAACAGCATGTCGCCGGTGTCGAGTCCGGCATCCATCTGCATGATCGTGATGCCGGTGCTCAAGTCGCCAGCGAGTATCGCTCGCTGGATCGGTGCCGCACCACGCCAGCGTGGCAACAAGGATGCATGCACGTTGATAC
>JAZFZN010000186.1:0-2001 GCA_036475515.1 Gammaproteobacteria bacterium | reverse complement strand
TGGCGGTGCCGCCTAAACGTTCGGACAGTGACACAAGACAGCTGGCTCGAAACATGCTCGTGACGGGTGACACGTGAGGTAGCGACGCGCGTCTGCGCGGAACAGGAGAAACCTTGAGTAACCTTGTCTGCGTTGCCGTCAGTTTGCTGCTGGCTTTGGGCATGCCGCGCACGCAGAGTTCGCGATTTTGATCAAAGATCGAGGATCAGCTCACCCTCCGCATCTGTGAGCTTGGCGGGATAGGAGCAACAGATCAGAGCTTCACCGTTCTCGGGCTCGGCCATCGGCGGTGCCAGGTAATCTACGTCCCCGGACACAACTCTTGTCGAACAGGTCTGACAAATCCCCGACCGGCAGCTGTATGCAGGTCGCAGCCCTTCCGCTTCGGCCAGATCGAGCAAGGTACCCTTTGACGGCTCCCAGGTAGCCTGCTTGTCGGATTTCGCAAATCTCACCGCCACGGGGTCGCGGTGAGACAAATCTCCGGCAAGACCGATGCTCGCTCCAGGCTGCTCGCGTTTCAGCGTGCTGCCTTTTCCAAAGAATTCGTAATGAATGCGCTCGTCGGCAACGTTTAGATCTTTGAGTCCTTCATAGAGCGACTCCATGAACGGGGTAGGACCACAGAGATAGAAGTCGTAATCGCCGAACGGTAACAGGGTCTTGAGCAAATCGACGTCCACGTGGCCGGTGCTGTCGTGATGCTCGCCTTCGACATCGCTATCCGATGGATCACTGTAACGAACGTGAATGGTCAGGCATGGCCAGTCTTTGGCGAGATCGCGTACACATTTGCTAAACGCATGAACCTTGCTGTTGCGCGCCGCGTGGATGAACCATACGTTTCGTGTACAACCGCAGGTTGCACTCTCTCGTCGGAGCTGTTCCAGCATGCTGATCATCGGGGTAACGCCGACACCCGCACTCAGCAACACGACCGGCCGTGTCGTCGACTCCTCGAGTGTGAACTGACCTCGCGGCGACATCGCATGGATGGTCGTCCCGGTTGTTACCTGGTCGTGGAAAAAATTGGACGACACACCAGGCGGCAGTTCCGGACTCGCCGGTGGTTCCCGTTTGATCGTGAGCCGGTAGTAGGACCGGTTGGGCGCGTTGGAGATCGTATAAGTCCGCCGGATTTTCTCGCTGCTGCCCGGCGGCACAATCTCGATCGGCAGAAACTGGCCCGCTTTGTGGCAGATCATACCGGTCTCGTCTTCCGGTTCGAGGTAAAACGAACTGATGATGTCGCTTTCCCGCTCGACCCGCGTCACGGTGTAGTCTCGGTACGCATTGCCCTTTTTGCGCGCCGCGATCGTCTCCTCCACTTCCTCCCAGGAACCGGTCTGTTCGAGGCTCGGAGAATACTCGATAAAGTCCCAGCGGATCGGCATCGCTTTGGTGACCAATACGCCCTCGTCGAGCGTGAATCGGACCAGCCGCTGCGCGCCCGCGAAAGCGCGCGTCTCCTCGCTGTCCCAAATGATCTCGGCGCTGCAGGTGAGGTACAGCAGATCACCGGTCGTGAAATCGATGAACAGTAGACCGGCCAGCGGATTCAATAGGATGTTGCCGAGCGTGTTGAAATGGTAGTTGCCCGTGTAATCCGGAAACGTCAGCGTCTTATCGTCGTCAATACGAACAAAGCCGGGCTTGCCACCCCGGTGAGAAACGTCGGCACCATGAGCAACGTTGCCGCTGTCTGCGGAAAAATAAGTGGCGATATAAAAGTTGTCGGCTTGCGAAATCAGTGATTGAGCACGATCGTCCAGCGTGCGCAACTGGTGAACAGGTCGTTCATCTCCGATCCGGTCGATTTCCGGTGAAAACTCAAGATCGCGGGACTGGATATACTGCGGGCAATTGCCGAATGTCTGATCGATCCGGATCGAAAGCGCCTCGTCATCAAACGATGCAATCTCGCCAGTCATGCGGTTGCGGCGCCGGCTGGTGTACTCGATCCCCAGTATCCCGACACTCGACCCTTGCGCCAGATTCCCC
>JAZFZN010000185.1:0-2939 GCA_036475515.1 Gammaproteobacteria bacterium | reverse complement strand
GGCCAAACATCATCTCGAACGCGTTGTCGGTTCCAGTGCCGGCGTTGTTTGCAATCAGTGTGGCGACTGCTTCGACGGGTACTTCGACCTCGGTTGGCTCTTCAGCGAATCGTTCGATAGGCGTTTCCAGCGCCTGTTCGAAGGGTTGTTCCAGCACCGGTTCGGACAACGGATCGGCAATCGCAACGGTGGTTGCCTGAAGCCCGGTCTGCTCTGGGTCCTTCGACTGCGCAGTCAGCGGCAGCTCCCGACCGGCCCAGAACGCCGTGCTCGCGAGCCCGACGGCTACAGCCGTCGCGACCGCAACACGCAACCATCGAGCCCGCATGTCGATACCCCCGACCTCTTTGGCCGCTGCCTTGACCATGCTCCGCGATACCGTCGGTTGTTCCTTCGAGTACGCACCGAGCAACGCCCGATCCGCGATCACGTTGATCAGTCGTGGAACACCGCCCGAGTAGCGGTGTACTGCTTTCAATGCGCTGGTCGTAAAAACGTATCGACTCGCACCGGCGATGTTCATCCGGTGTCGGATGTATCCGATCGTCTCGTTGCGTGAAAGTGGCTCCAGGTGATAACGACCGGTGATACGTTGCGCGAGTTGCCGCAGATCGCTGCGTGCCAATGTGTGTTGCAGTTCCGTCTGACCGATCAGAATGATCTGCAACAGCTTTTGTCGTGTCGTTTCAAGGTTGGTAAGCAGACGCACCTGTTCGAGGACGTCCGGATCGAGGTTCTGTGCTTCGTCGACAATCAGTACCGTACGCCGTCCGCGCCCATGCGCTTCGAGCAGATAGGCATTCAACGCGTCGATCATCGGTTTGATCTTCGGATAGCCGATCGCCAGTTTGATCTTCAGTTCTTCACAGATCGTCTGCAGGAATTCGTTGACAGTCAGACGCGGATTCAGGATCAGGGCAACGTCGACGTCGTCCGGTAGTTCGCCGAGTAAGGTGCGGACGATGGTCGTCTTGCCCGTGCCGACTTCGCCGGTGAGCTGTATGAAACCGCCGCTTTCCTCGATCCCGAATACCAGGTGTGCGAGTGCTTCCGAATGGCGTTCGCTCAGGTACAGGTAACGCGGATCGGGTGTGATCGTGAATGGTTTTTCAGAAAGACCGAAAAATGCCGTGTACATACGAAGACCCGGAGGCCCAAACAGACCCCAATATTACTGTATTTTCAGTCCGTCCCGACGCCGCGGCCACGGCGCAGTGCAGCACTGCCCCAGCGGTCCTGGATCGCATCGACGGTGTCGTCGAGGGCGGTGTTGGCACCGTTTTCAAATAATGTGAGCTGTTCGGAACGCGCCAGCGAAGCCACGCCGACACCGAGCAAACGCAAGGATTCTCCCGGATGCTCGGTCCACCAGGACTCGAATATCTCGCGGGCGACGGACCGGATGGTCGCGGTGTCGTCGCTGGCCGGTCGAAAGCTCTTCTGGCGCGTGTGGGTCGTGAAATCCGCCTCGCGGATCTTCAGGTACACGACTCCGGCCTGTAGCCGGCGACGACGCAGGCGAGCCGCCGTTTCGTCGGCCAGTTCGTCCAGTTTTTTCAAGAGATCCGGCTTGCGGAACAGGTCTTGGTCGAATGTTTCCTCGCTCGAGATCGACTTGTCTTCACGCACGGCTTCGACCGGCCGGTCGTCGATCCCTGAAGCACGTGCCTGCATGCGGGAGACGTATTGACCGAAAATCGGTCTCAGCCGTTCCGGTTGTGTTGTGCGCAAATCATGAAACGTCTCGACACCGAGTTTCGTCAGTCGCGTGTGGGTAGCCGGTCCGACACCGAACAGCTTGCGTATCGGCAACGGATCCAAGGTCGCGCGAACGTCTTTTAGTGCAACGACACACAAGCCGTCGGGCTTGTCGAGATCGGACGCGATTTTTGCGACCAGTTTGTTCGGGGCGATGCCCACCGATGCGACGAGTCCGGTGCGGTCGCGAATCCGCCGTTTGATCGCAAGACCCATCGTGTGTGCGTCGCCGAACAGACGCCGCGATTCGGTCAAGTCCAGAAATGCCTCGTCGAGTGACAGGCCTTCGACCAGCGGAGTGAATTCGCGGAAGATCGCAAAGATCGCATTCGAGTCGTCACGATACTGATTCATGCGTGGACGCACGATGATCAGATCGGAACAACGGCGCCGTGCATCGCGCATCGGTATCGCCGATCGAATACCGAAAACACGCGATTCGTAACTCGCGGCGGCAACCACGGCGCGTGGCCCGGTACCGCCCACGACAACGGGTTTGCCCTTCAAGGATGGATCATCACGTTGCTCGATGGACGCAAAGAAGGCATCCATGTCGACGTGTGCGATGGTCCGGACGGGGTCAGATTCTTTAGTTGTCTTCGTTGCTGCCATCTGAAGGCGATGTTGGCGGTGGCTCCGCCACGGTGATCGTGATGCGTTCCGACAGAACCGGTGGGTCGTGCGGGATGTGCAGCTGGTCGCCGAGCAGCAGCTGCAGCGTGTGTGTCCCCGGTGCCAACTCGATCGTCGTTTCCGTTTGACCGCCCCCGAAATGGACGTGGTTTTGGTCAGCCGGAATCGGCTGGTCGGATGCGGGCAGTCCGGTGTCGATCAGCAGGTGATGGTGACCGGTGTTGCTGCGCTCGACCCCGGCGGGTGCAACTCCCATTCCCCTGAGGCCGAATACGATACGCACGGGGCTGGTTACCGTGGCGCTATCTTCCGGCATGATGAAATAGACCTCTGCAGTCGATGGCGCCGGTGTACGGGCCATGACGACACCGGCCGTGACGGCGAAAACAGCGAACAACAAAACATACGGCTTCATGGTTTTTCTCAAACGGTTAGCAGTGTAAACAACGCGCCTACGGCAGCGGTAATGACAAAACTGATGATGTAAGCAACCATCAGGACCAGATACTTCGCGAAGCGAACGATCCACATCTGGCCATATACATTCC
>JAZFZN010000184.1:0-6377 GCA_036475515.1 Gammaproteobacteria bacterium | reverse complement strand
GCAGCGACTGCACCATCACCATATCGCCGACCCACGACGGTCCGACCACGAGATAGCGTTCAGCCCTCGATTTCAGTCCGGGTCCCGATCGCCCGGGATCTGATCAAGATAGTCGCGAACACCCTGTTCGACCGGACGAAACTCGGCCGTGTAGCCGACCTCACGCAAAGCCGTCATGTCCGCTTCGGTAAAACTCTGGTAGCGCCCCATCAGATGGTCCGGAAACGGGATGTACCGAATCTTGCCCTTGCCGTGCCAGCCGATCACCGCGTTTGCAACGTCGTTGAAAGACTGGCTGCGGCCGGTACCAAGGTTGAAGACTCCTGACATAGCATGGTCCAGACACCAGACATTCACATCGACCACGTCCGCGACATAGATGAAATCGCGTCGCTGTTCACCGTCAGCGTAGCCGTCGGAACCTTCGAAGAGCCGCGCTTCGCCGTCCGCTTCGATCTGACGGTTGAAATGCCAGACCACGCTCGCCATCGCTCCTTTGTGCTGCTCGCGAGGTCCATACACGTTGAAATAACGCAGTCCGGCCACCGGACTTACTGCGTCGGCTGCGTGACGACGTACGTATTGATCGAACAGGAGTTTTGAGTAGCCATACACATTCAAAGGTCGTTCGTTGTGAGCGCCTTCCGAAAAACCGGGTCCCATTCCATACACTGACGCAGAGGAGGCGTAGACGAACGGTACCTTGTGCTGCATGCAGTAGTGCAGCAGCTGCTTCGAGTATTCAAAATTGTTGTCGAGCATGAAACGACCGTCCCATTCCGTCGTCGTCGAACAAGCACCCTGATGAAACACAGCGTGCGGCAGGTCGAAGCTCCTGTCTCGAATGCGCATCCTGAAATCGTCCTTGTCCAGATAATCGTCGATCGCACAGTCGGCGATGTTGCGAAACTTCGCACCATCGGTCAGATCATCGACCACGACGACGTCATCATGGCCACGTGCGTTGAGCCCCTTGACGATATTGCTGCCGACAAAACCGGCACCACCGGTAACAACGATCATGCGAACTCAGCTTTCTGTTGATTCATACGAGAACCGTAACACCGACCGGGTTATCGAAACCATCCGTCATGAGTGTCCAGCCGGCTTTTGCGATTCGCCCAGTATGCGGCGATAAAGAGCAAGGTAGGCATCCACCATGACCGCGGGCGCATACCGTTCTGCGTCGATTCGGGCCGCGCTCGCGAGCTGGTCCCGATATTGAGCGTCGTCTTTGAGACGCAAGATTGCATTGGCGAGGGCATCTTCGTCACCGACGGGAATCAGGATTCCGTTCTCGTCATTGCGAATCAGGTCCGGAATGCCACCCACATCACTGGCGACAATCGGAAGCCCGTGTTGCATAGCGTCGATCAGTATCGACCCCAGCCCTTCCCGCCGCGACGGGAAGGCAAACAGGTCGAAAACGGCCATATAGTCACCGACATTCTCGACGAACCCGGTGAACGTCACGTTGTCCAGATCCGCCGACTGTTGCTCGAAGCTTTCCCGGTCGCGGCCGCTGCCGACGAAAACGAACTGAACCTCGGGATGGTCCTTTGAGAACCGTCGGGCAACGTTCAGCAAATGAATCTGGCCTTTATGATCATGGTCCAGTTCACCGATGTGGCCGACGACGAACTTTCCTTTGAACCCTCGCGAGAGCGCCTCGAAAGCGTCTGTGGCATGCAGGCCCGTGTACACACTCGGGATGACCAAACTGTTCAGCTTGCGTGGGTGTTCGCGAAACTGTTTCTGGCTCAGCGTTGAAATTGCGACGATGCCCGCCGCCGATTGATAGGCGGTGCCGGTCGGGAACCGCAGATTCGGCAGACTGTCGATGCGACGAGTGATGACGAAGGTTTCCCCCGACAACAGGTGCCGCAGGAACGCGACGTACACCGCACGCCCCTGGTGCGCGTGCAGCAGGTCGACACCCGCCGTCGCCAACACCGCGCCCACCCTTCCGCCACCGACTTCGCGCACCGCGACGCCATCCAGGTCGTACAGACGGGCAGCCAGCGGTTGACCGGCGCGCGCCACCACACGCTGTTGCACGCCACGACCGGAGAGACCCCGGACCAGCAGTTCGGTCTGACGTTCTCCGCCTCGAAAACCGCGGGCAAGGTTGATGTGGCAGATCGTTTTGCCTTCCAGCGGATCGTATCCGGAGTTTTCCATACCCTAGTCCCGACGGCGCCCTGTTCGTCGGTCTGCGTAGGCCCTCAGATCGCGCCAGAAACCGCCGTTAGCATCCGACACAGCAATCACCAGTCCACGCCAACCTTCCAGAAATCCGGCCTTGATGAAATAGCTTTTGAAGAACCGCCAGAACGAGTTCGCGAGCGCAGCAAATGGACCCCGTCTCTTGTGCGTACTCCTGCTGCTGATTTCCGAGTAGCGTTTGATCTTGACCAGGAAATCGCCCAGTTCGCGCACGGCAGCGTGTTGTAATACGCCGTCCAAACGGACGTTCTGGACGCCGTCAACGGGAACGACCTTCTCGTGAACCTGCGCATCGTTGAATCGACAGGAATTCCGATTGAATAAGCGCAGCAACCAGTCGTCACCCCAGCCGCCACGCGTGACGTGTTTTCCCATAAAGTAGTTGTGACGACAGACCAGGTAGGCAAGTCCCGGTTCGGACAGATCAGCATTGTCGATTGCTTTGATCAGTTGGTCGTCGACCTGCTCATCGGCGTCGATCGAAAACACCCAGTCGTGTTGCGCCAGGGATACTGCCTTTTGTTTCGTCGGCCCGAAACCGAGAAACGCACCTCGATGAACTCGTACGTTCGGGAAGGTTTCAGCAATATCCACCGTGTTGTCGGTCGATCCGTTGTCGTAGACAACAACTTCGGGGAAGGCTTGCAGACTTTGCAGGCATTCCGGCAGCGTTTCCGCGGCATCCCGCGTAATGATTACGGCCGAAATGTCGCCGATCGCCATCTCTGGAATCCAAGGGTCAGACGGTCATTCCCGGCCAAAATCGGTCAGCACGTATTCCGCGTCGCAATACGGACAAACGACCCGCCCGGTTTCTTCGATCGGCAGGAACACACGCGGGTGGGAATTCCACACGCTCATTCCCGACATCGGGCAATGTAACGGCAGATCGTCGCGCGTGACTTCGTAGACACTTTGCGCATTCGGTTGCCGGAGGTTTTGTTCTTCGTACACTCGTTGCCTCCCAGACTGCTCCGCGTCGGGAATCTTACCGGTCTCGCAATCCACAGACCACTAAAGAACTTGGATGCCTTCGAAAACTTCCTTCCACAGGGCATTGATGGCCTTGCGCTGCGCAGTGAACTCTGTTGCGGCGACGCGGGTGCCGGCTCCATCCAGCCACAGACGGTGCAGGCGTTGACGGTAGCTGCGATAGCTTGCACCCAGCGTATCAGCAGTATCCGGCCGCAGTATCCCGCGCGCTGACAGGGTCTCGAGTTGTCGGATGTTGTCGGTCCAGTCGAGCAGATCCGGTTCGGCATGGGCGTGCCGGAGAATCCAGTACTGGACGAGAAACTCGACGTCGGTGATACCACCACGATCGCGTTTCAGGTCGAATTGACCCGCGGGTGTCGTGGCGCTTTCATCGAGCATCCTTTGCCGCATCTGTGCTACGTCAGCGCGCAAACGGTCCGTGTCCCGTGGCTGTGACAACGGCTTGCGTCGCAGTTCGGCAAAACGGTCGGCAACTCTTGTGTCACCGGCAACCGGCCTGGCGCGCAACAACGCCTGGTGTTCCCAGGTCCAGGCTTCGTTTTGCTGATAGTGCTCGAACGCCTGCGCGCTGGTCACCAACAAACCGGCGTTACCGCTCGGACGCAGACGCATGTCGACTTCGTAAAGACGACCGGACGCCGTGGGTGTCGACAGCAAATGGATGATGCGTTGGCCGAGGCGCGCGTAGTAAACACGGTTGTCGACGATCTTTGGACCGGAAGTCTTCTGCGTCGATCCCTCGGAGTCGTGCAGAAACACGAGATCGAGATCGGATTCGTAGCCGAGTTCGATGCCACCGAGTTTTCCATAGCCGATGACGGCGAAGCCGGTCGGATGCAGATCGTCTCCACATTGCGGCGTACCGTATTGCACCCGCATGTGCTCTTCCGCGGTTCGAACACATTGCTCCAGCACCAGTTCTGCGACATCCGTGAGCCGGTCACTGACTCTCATCAAAGGCAGCAGATCCGCCAGATCCGCGACCGCAATACGAAACATCGCCGCCTGTTGAAACTGGCGCAGTGCCTCCATGCGGTTTTCCAGATCGTCAGGCAAAAACGCGCTCAGTCTCTCTTCCAGGTCGGTGTTCAGCCGGTCGCGCTGTGGTAATTCGGTAAACACGCGTGGATCGATCAGTTCATCGAGCAACAACGGGTGGCGAGCGATCTGATCGGCCAGATAGGCACTCTGTCCGCACAGCTTGACGAGCCGTTCACGCACCGGTGGGTTTTCGTTCAACAACGCCAGATACGCGGTACGTCGTCCGACCGCTTCGATGATTCGAAGGACCCGCTCGAGTGTCTCCTCCGGTTGTGGCGTCGATGCCGCATCCCGAACCAGTGGCGAGATCAGAGCATCGAGTCTGTTCCGTCCGCGTTTCCCGAAGTTCGCATAAAGACGGCTGTTGCGCAGGTGTTCGAGCGCTGCAGTCGCACGTTCCGCATCCGGGTAGCCTGCCCGTCCGATTTCGCCGACGGTGTCGCCATCCAGACCAGCCACCCACAGCGCCTTGAACGTGTCCGTCCCGTCTGACGACCCTGCCGGACCGAAGGCGGCAACAGCGAATTGTTCCGAGACAGCAGTTCGATGTCGGATCAGCTCCTTCGACAAAGCATTCCAGTGTTCGAATCCCATCGAAAATGCGATCCGTTGCCGGTCTTGTTCGTCCCTGGGTACCTCGTGGGTTTGTCGATCATCAAGAGCCTGCAGCCGATTCTCGAGCCGGCGTAGAAAACGATACGCGTCGAGCAGGACGTTAGCTGCATCGGCTTCGATCAGCCCGGCCGTTTTCAGTGCCGCATAGCTCTTTTCCAGTTCGCGGGTCTGCAATTGTGGCTTACTGCCACCCCGTATCAGTTGCAGACTCTGGGCAATGAACTCGATCTCGCGGATGCCACCGGGCCCCAACTTGATGTCGTTTTCGAGTTCGCGTCGCAGTACTTCCTGCTCGATCAATTCCTTCATGTCGCGCAGGCTTTCGAACACCCCGTAGTCCAGGTAACGCCGATACACGAACGGACGCATGAGGCCATGCAATGCTTCGTGGGCTCGTTCTGAACCGGTGACCGGCCGCGCTTTGACGTAGGCATAACGTTCCCAGTCACGGCCGTGTTGTTGCAGGTAGGACTCGAAAGCTGCGAGGCTGTAGACCAGCGCACCGGTCTTGCCGAACGGTCGCAATCGGGCATCGACACGAAACACAAAACCGTCACCGGTGGCTGTATCCAGCATGCGGATCAGACGCCGTACCAGCCGTGTGAAGTATTCCTCGTTGCTGAGCACTCTTGGCCCACTGGTCTCGCCGGCTTCCGGATACAAGAAAACCAGGTCGATGTCGGACGAGAAGTTCAGTTCGTTGCCGCCAAGCTTGCCCATCGCAACGATGATCAGCGTCTGAGGTTGGCCGTCGTGATCGAGTGCGTGACCGCAGCGTTCGTTCAACGTGGCGGTAGAAGATACAAGCGCTGCGCGCAGACAGGCATCCGCAAATAGCGAAAGGTCCGTGAGTGTTTCGTCGAGGTCGGCCCAACCGGCGAGATCGCGCCACGCGATCCGCAGCATCTCCGTACGCCGAATCCTGCGCAATTCCTTCATCTGCTCTGCTTCGTCGCCCGCCCCTGTGACCGTTGCGACTATGTTTTCCTCGTCTGGCGCGCACTGTTTCAGCAAACGCCCCGATCGTACGAGTTCGGCGAATGATTCCGGATCTCTGATGGCCGTTTCCGCAACGAACCGACTGCAGCAAGTTACCCGTGGCAGCACCGATAACAGATCGGGGTGATCCTGCAACGCGCGGCCCGCGACCGAGATCACGGACTGGCATCGTTCACGCGTCTGCTCTCTTAGGGCGTCCGGAATTGAGTCAAGGTCGCACATGGTTTCCAGAGTACTTGAAAGGCGCGTGGGAGCGTGTACCTCTGACGCAAAAAAAAGCCCCGCCGAAGCGGGGCTTTTGCGTAGCAGATACGCAGACGTTTACATCATACCGCCCATGTCCGGCATCGCCGGGGCTGCTGCTTCTTCCCTCGGAGCCTCAGCAACCATCACCTCGGTGGTCAGCAGCAAGCTGGCAACCGACGTTGCGTTTTGCAATGCAAGACGCGTCACTTTCGTCGGATCCAGGATGCCCATCTTCACCATGTCGCCGTACTCAT
>JAZFZN010000183.1:0-2759 GCA_036475515.1 Gammaproteobacteria bacterium | reverse complement strand
CAGAGGTAGTAACGGTGAGGGGTCTAAGATTCTTCGCTTCGCTCAGAATGACAGGCTGGAACGAGCTGGCTCAGAATGACGGTGGCACCAGTAGGTCATCCCGAGCCGGTGGCGAGGGATCCTAGTAGACGTCGCCTTCGCCCACGCCACGTGGATCCGAAGCGGCCGCAACTTCGTCGTCTTCGTAGTCCCAGGTGACGACCTGCATGTTGCCGTAGCCGTTGTGGTCTCGAAACTGATGCCCGAGTTCCTGTAGCGCACTGCGCTCTTCCACGCTCAGTGCTGCCGGTTCGACAGTAATCTGGTCCGGTATGTACTGGTGGTGGTAACGCGGTAAGGAAACCATCTCTTCAGCGGTGGCACCGGCGTGCCAGGCCAAAGCGTCAAGCAGCACCATGCTGATAATGCGGCTGCCGCCCGGAGTGCCGAGCACAGCAACACCGCGATCCGATTCCAGAAACGTCGGCGTCATGCTCGACAGAGGCCTCTTGTTCGGACGGATCGAATTCGCCTCGCCACCGATCAACTCGTATCCGTTCGGAACACCCGGCTTCACCGAGAAGTCGTCCATTTCGTTGTTCAATAACACACCGGTACCGGGCGCCATAAAACCGCTGCCAAACCAGAAGTTAACCGTCTGTGTACCGGCAACACGGTTGCCGTCGGCATCGATGATCGAGAAGTGCGACGTATCCATGCCACCGTACGATGAAGTCGAGACACCGGGCAGTGACTGCGACGGCGTGATGCGATCGTTTCTGATGCCTGCACGCTGACCTGCTGCATAGAACGGATGGACGAACACCTCAACCGGCACATCGACGAAATCGGGGTCGCCGAGATACTCGGCCCGGTCACGATAAGCACGACGCATCGCTTCGACGATGACGTGTATCTGCTCAGCCCGGTCGCCCGTGTCCAGATCGAAACCGGCCAGGATGTTGAGGATATTGATCAATGCGACGCCACCCGACGACGGCGGCGGCACAGAAACGACGCGCATTCCGTGATATTCACCGATCAGAGCCTCGCGCTCGATCACGCTGTAGTCTCTCAGATCCTGTTCGGTCCAGACGCCACCGGCGTCGCGCACCCCGTCGACCAGTTTCTTCGCGATCTCACCTTCGTAGAAACCGTCACGGCCTTTCGTCACCAGTGCTTCGAGCGTCCGGGCAAGATCGGGCTGTCTGATGATGGTACCGACCTCGGGTACGACCCCTCCCGGCAGGTACACCTCGCGGGCGGCCGGCCAGCGTGCAATGAGTGCCTCTTTGGCCTCCAGGCCCCGATGCATCCGTTTGTCGACCGGAAATCCTTCACGAGCGTAACGGATCGCCGGTTCCAGCAGGGTTTCCAAAGGCAGTGTCCCGTATTTCCCGGCGAGATGAACCAATGACGCCGGTACACCGGGGATGGCCGCTGCAATCGGTCCATCACGCGACATCCGCGGTACAGGTCTACCACTCGCATCCAGATACATATCGCGGTAAGCAGCCGCGGGTGCCTTCTCGCGTCCATCGATTACGACATAGCTGTTCTCCGATGCGTCGTAGAGAAGATAAAAACCACCGCCGCCGAGGCCGGAACTGTATTGCTCGACCACCGACAAGGCTGCACTGACCGCAACCGCAGCGTCGAAGGCATTGCCACCTTTGCCCAGGATTTCGAAACCGGCTTTCGTCGCGAGCGGATGTGCACTCGCGATACCGGCATGACCGGGACCGTCTCTGTTGGCCTGTCCCGCGCTCGCGGTAGCGAGCAAACACAGGAGCGCAAACAGGCCAAAAAACCGGCGCATGTATCTGCACCGTTCTGTGATTCGAGTCTGGATCATTCGTTCTTTCCGGTCAGACGGAGGAATTTCGCGTTTAGTTGTTCCGGAGTCTCAACACGATTCGGGTCCAGCGGTATGCAGTCGACCGGGCATACCTGCTGGCACTGCGGTTCGTCGAAGTGACCGACACACTCGGTACAGCGGTCCGGGTCTATGTGATAGATCTCCGGCCCCATGTAGATCGCTTCGTTGGGGCATTCGGGCTCACAGACATCACAGTTGATGCACTCGTGTGTGATCTTCAATGCCATCGGTCATGACCCCGCTGACAGTCGCCTCGGTGCGTCGCTGAATTTCGCGCGCAGTGCTTTCTCGACGACCGGATCGACGAACTTCGAAACATCGCCACCGAGTGAGGCCACTTCGCGAACCAGGCCGGAAGAAATGTACGTGAACTGTTCGTCCGGTGTCATAAAAACAGTTTCGACGTCCTCGTTGAGTTGTCGGCTCATCGTCGCGAGCTGAAACTCGTACTCGAAATCCGATACGGCCCGTAGTCCGCGTAGGACGACGTTGAGCCCCTGTTCACGGGCAAACTCGACGGTCAGACCCGCATAGCCTATTACCTCGGCCTGCTCGATGTCAGACATGACGGCACGTACCAGAGTTACGCGTTCGTCGAGCGAGAACAGTGGCTCCTTGCCGGGACTCGCCGCAATCGCGATGACCACGCGGTCGAATATGCCGGCCGCGCGGCGCACGAGATCGTAGTGACCATTCGTCACCGGATCGAACGTGCCCGGGTATAGCGCACCAGTACTCATTCTGTTTCCCCAGCCAAGAGGTGGAATTCTACCTTGCCAGCACGTCCGGAGCGCAGCAAATCCCAGCCTTTCGGTGGTTCCGGTCTGGCACCAGCCGCGTGTTCTATGTAGACCCGAGCCCTCGGTTTCAAACGGTCCGGGATCAGTGCTGCAAAGAGTTC
>JAZFZN010000182.1:0-2620 GCA_036475515.1 Gammaproteobacteria bacterium | reverse complement strand
ATCTGTTCCTTCGTGATAGGGGCGGCGGCCGACTCAGCCTGTTGATCGTCCGGCGGAGACAGGTCCACCACCGCAGCAACCGTCAGTCTCTTGATGGCACCTGGCGCCTCCGTGACCGTGTCGCGGATCATGGCGTTTTCATATTCGACTTCGTTTTCTTCTTCCGTCTCGGTGAAAGGGGCCTTTTGGCGTGTGCTGGTCGCGTTGCCCACGTTAGACGCGGTCCCAGCGACTCCCAGTGCCGCTTTAGCTATGCCCGTCCGCGACATCGTTTTAATACGTTCGGTTTTTTTGACTTTGGATTCAGGATCGTACGTAATCTCTTCACGCTTGATCTGAGTGAAGTCGAGATCGGCCGTGACTCGCACGACGGCACGTCCTGTTCCCAGCATCTCACGCAACATGACCTCGGCCTTTGAAGCCAGGTCGGACTCTAACTTTCGTTGGTACTCCAAACGGCTCGTGACTTCAGTGTCCGCGGCAGAAGTATGGGAGGAAAGCATTCGTCCCTTGGTGTCCACCACGCTGACAGCTTGGGGGTCAAGTCCCGTGACGCTGTTCGCCACCATTGACACAACGGCGGCGGCTTGTTCACGCGTGAAAATCACTCCCGGGCGCAATTCCAAAATGACACTCGCGGTCGTCGCCTTTCGCTCTTGCACGAATGGTGAGGGTTGAGGTTGGCCGATATGAACCGTGGCGTTCACCACCGAATTCAGACGGGCAATCGTCCTGGCAAGTGTCTCTTCCTGGTGCCGAAGCATGCGAAAGTGATTGAGCGACGGATCGCTCAGCAGCGAGTCGTCGAAATCATCCGCGCCTGAGCGCATTGGTCCGACCAAGTCACCAAGCAGCAAACGTGCACGGTTCCACTGTGTTTTCGGAACGAGAACAGCCGAACCAGAGAAGTTCAGTTGGTTGAGAATCCCGTCGGCGTCCAGTTTGCTGACGATTTCTGCGGCCTCGGCCGGACCCAAATTGCTGGCAACTGGAACGTAATGAGGACGAGATGACCAGATTCCCACGCCAGCGATCGCGGCCACGCAAAGTAGACCTATCGCAATGAATCCAATCCGCCCCGATTTGCTGGACTGCTTCCAAAGGTCTTTCAGTTGCTCACCGAGATTATTCAAAAAAACCATGAAATGCATCTCCCTAAACCTGCATTCGCATGATTTCCTGATACGAATCGACTAGGCGATTACGAATCTCGAGCACCATCCGGAATGCAAGATCGGCCTTGGCGGCCGACAGTACGACACCGTGGACACTGTCGGCTTCGCCGGTGATCAGATCACGAACGGATTGATCAGCCGAAAGCTGTTGATCGTTCACATCCTGAACAAGCTGAGTGATAACCTGCGCAAACTGCGTACCGCTTTTGTTTGTCGGGCGGAGATTTTCGACTCCACTGACAGCCGGCAATTTCACGCCCGTTGCGATCGAAGAAATAGTTGTCATGCGATTGCTCGCAGTAACGCCAACGCCTGTTCCGTCATTTCTCGAAAAGTTCGAAGGACTTTGAGATTTGCCTCGTAAGATCGACTTGCTGTGATCAGGTCTACCATTTCGTTCGGCAGCTGAACGTTCGGCATCGTCACGAAGCCGTCGCCGTCCGAGTCAGGATGTCCGGGCTGATAGATCCTTGGCAGTTCCGAAGCGTCTGCCTCAACACCAAGTACTTGAACTCCATGCATTTGATCGGCATCCGGGAATCCGAAACCGGAAGCATTGTCGAACGCGGTCGAGAAGAGCACCTGCTGCCGTCGGAACGGACCACCTTCTAAAGTTCGCGTCGACTGGTGATTTGCGATGTTGTTAGCTACTACCTCCATGCGGAGTCTTTCGGCGGCCATACCGGAGGCGCTGATGTCGGTCACCGAAAGGATCTTTCCCAGAGACATTGTCCAACCCTTGTGCTATACCCAACTCGTCTAACGACCGGTAATCGCGCTTCGCATCATACTCAGCCGGCTTGCAAGCACCTGTGCATACGTCTGATAAAGCAATGCGTTCTTGTTTAGCTGCCCCATCTCTTTATCAATGTCAACGTTGTTGCCGTCGGCGCGGACGGTGAGACCCTGTTCTTCGTAGACGCTCGGCGTCAAACCATCGATGGTCGCATCGCCAGCTGACCTAAGTCGGTCAGCGAGTTCTTCTTCGAAGGAAACTGCAAGTCGGTGATAACCGGGCGTGTTGACATTGGCCACGTTTTGGCTGATGACGCGATGACGCAGCTCGGACGCATCAAGGAGTTTGTTGAGCAGATCGAATTGTGAAACTGTAACGTTCATGCAATTTGTATCGACATTGAGGCTTGTATGATGCTATATGAGCCAACAGAATCACCGAAATTGAGGGGAATCCCCTATTGATGAGGTGACCACCTCCAGCAAAATCACTGACATGCCGAGCCGCCACAGGCGGTTTGTCGTGGAAATCACCCTGTCTTAGTGAGAGGAACTCGACAAAGTAACTGATACAAGGGTCGAGTTCATTGAGAGAGGCTCACTGGGTGAGAATGCTCGCTCGCTGGGTGCTCATGCTGCAAAGTTACTTTGTCGAGTTCCTCTCACTAAGACAGGGTGATTTCCACGACAAACCGCCTGTGGCGGCTCGG
>JAZFZN010000181.1:0-4167 GCA_036475515.1 Gammaproteobacteria bacterium | reverse complement strand
GAACGTTGCCGGGCCAGTGATATAGCTGCAGTGCTTTGAGTGCGTCCGGTGTAAAGCCGCGAATCTGGCGGCCATGTTGTTGCGCGTATTTGTCCAGAAGAATGCGTGCCAGTACGACCTCGTCGCCCTCACGGTCGCGCAATGGTGGAATCTTTGCGGTCACTTCGCTGATCCGGTAGTACAAGTCCTCGCGGAACTTGCCTTCGCTGATCAGCGCGGCCAGGTCCTGGTTGGTCGCACAGACGACTCTCACGTCTACCGAGATCTCGCCGCGACCACCGAGCCGCTCGATCACGCGTTCCTGCAGAAACCGCAACAGTTTGGCCTGCAGCACGAGCGGCATATCACCGACTTCATCAAGGAACAAGGTGCCGCCATTGGCGTGTTCGATCTTCCCGATCGTTTGTTTGATCGCGCCGGTGAAAGCGCCTTTTTCATATCCAAACAGCTCGCTCTCGAGCAGGGTTTCGGGAATCGCAGCGCAGTTGATCGCGACGAATAGTTTATCGGCACGCGTACTCAGTTTGTGTAATGCCCGGGCCAGAAGCTCCTTGCCGGTTCCGCTCTCCCCGAGCAACAAGGTCGTGGCATCACTCGGTGCAACCTTTTCAATCAGTCGGCACAACTTCAGCATGCGTGCGCTCGTTGCAATGATGCCGTCCAGCGGAGATTCGCTGTCGCGTTCGAGCAACCGTCGATTTTGAGTTTCAAGATCGTGGATGTGGTACGCACGCTCGACAATCAGCGTCAGCACTTCCGTGTCGACCGGTTTCTGATAGAAATCGTAGGCACCTAGACCGACAGCACGCACTGCGTTTTCGCTGTCGTCGTTGCCGGTAACGACGATCACTTTGGTTTCGGGCGCCAGCGCGAGGATTTGTTCCAGGGCGGCGAACCCTTCGCTGACACCTGTCGGGTCCGGCGGAAGACCCAGGTCCTGCAGGACCACGGCCGGTTCGTGTCGCCGCAACTCCGCCAGAGCTGCGTCGCGGTCATCGGCAATCAGCACATCGTAACGATCGAGGCTCCACTTCAGTTGCTTCTGCAAGCCTGGATCATCTTCGACAACGAGCAGTTTCTTTTGACCCTCGTTCAATTTGCTTCCTCTCGAACTGCCAGTGGCAACCGGATCGTGAACGTCGTACCGACACCCGGCTGGCTTGCGACGTTGATGTCTCCGCCCACAGACCTGATGAACTCACGAGCCTGGTAGGCGCCAATGCCCATACCCTTGCTGCCTTTGGTTGAATCGAACGGGCGGAACAACCGCTGGCGCACAAAGGCTGCCGCCATCCCGGTGCCGGTGTCCTCGACCTCTATCACGGCTTGTGAATCGTCGACCGCAAGTTTCACGTCGACGTGCCCGCTCCCGGCGGTCGCGTCCTGAGCATTCTTGATCAGATGACCGAGCACCATCGCCATACGTGTTGGCTCGACACGCACTTCGATCGGTCCATCACCACAATGCAACACCGGTTGCGGTGTTTCTTCGGCGCGCCGGGTTACGACGTCCGTACACAGCTTGTGCAGGTCCGTGCGCTCGCTTGCCCCACCCTCACCACGTCGCAACTGTTCCAGCAACGCAGTCATGCGTTGCACCGAGTTGTCAATCGTCGCGATCGCGTCTTCTACGAATTCGGGGTTGTCTTTGTGTCTGGCGGCATTGCGTACAACGAGCGACTGCTGTGCGATCAGGTTCTTCAAGTCATGCATGATGAAAGCAGACAGACGATTGAAAGCCTGGAATTGCTGCGATTCGGCCAACGCAGATGCTGCTTCTTCCTGCGCGAGATAACTCGCAACCTGACGTCCTGCCGCACGCAGCACGTCGTAGTCTTCCCAGCCGAGCGTTTGCGGCATCTGCGGGTAGCCAAGTACAACGAATCCGATCATTTCACCGCCGTGCAACAACGGAACCACCAGCCATGCTTTTTCCATTTGCAGCAACCAGGATGGCACGGGTACTTTGTCGATCGGCCGCCCACGTTGTGCGTCCAGGTCGACGATCCACTGCCGCTCGTTAAGAAACCGCGCGAACTCACTGTCGGCGAGTTCCGTCGGCATGGCCGCGCCCGCAAGGTCGCCGGCCACGGGTCCGTAGGAGCCGTTGGTTTTCAGCCACAGGCCGCTACCACGCGAGTCCATGATCCCGGACAGCGCGAACATTGCCCGCTCTCTTAACGGGATGCCGTCGCGCGTCTCCGACATCGCGTTGGTCAAACGCAACCACTCTTCCCGGTACTCGTATTTATATGTGAAGAAATGTTTGGCCAGAAACACCCGGAGCCAGGACCGTACCTGTCCTGAAAAAAGGACGACGAGCAGAACCAGTGCCGCGCCAAGGAGGAACACGAGCTGTGCAAAGGTGCCCCAGGAACCACCGTAGATGCGGATGTAGTAACCACCGACCGCCATCGCCAGCAGATAGATGCCGACGGCGGTCAGCGTGGTCGTATAGAAGACAACCTGTCGCGATACGAAAACCTCACCAGACCAGACGGGATTGCGTGCCGCCGCCACTGCGAGCAACGGGACTGCGATCGCGTTGACGGCGCCCCGTGCCGCCCAAATGTCCGGGTCGATCTGCCGAAACAGCAAGCCGTGTGCATAGAGATAAACGTCCATCGCAAAAATTGCGCCGAGGCCCAGACACAGGAACTTGAGAGCCCAGCGTCGATCCGGACGCACGTTGCGGTACAGCTGCTCGATCAGAACGAGTCCGACCAGCGACAATGCGAACAGCCCCATGATCAGCCAGGGTGCGAAAGCACGCGGGTCCGTGACTGTGGGTCCAATAGTGAAAATGACCGTGCCGGCGACCAGAGTTACGAGCCACAGGGCGTGTACACCGTATCGCCACGAAGCCGGAACCGTGTGTCCGCGTTCTCCGCCGAGCAGCTGCAAAAGGAAAACGAGCCATAAGCCGTCGCGGAGGACTTCTGATGCAAACACACCCGCGACCGGGAAGCTCCGCCCGTACGCTACATAGGCCTGTGCAGCCGCCCACACCACGCTGACCACCGCGGCCAGCATGAAGACACGGCCACGGACCTGGCTGGTTCGGCCCAGAATCAGCAGCAACGCGAGCGCGGCGAACAAGACCGCCGCTGCCGAATAACTGACTGTGCCCGGTGTAATCACGACTGTTCGGGCTAACGTGCCCCTTCCCCTATCAAGACCACTTCTGCGGTTTGCAAAAGAATCATCATGTCGAACAACACACTGCTGTTCTTTACATAGAACAGGTCGTACTGGAGCTTCTCCGCGGCATCGTCCTCGGAAGCGCCGTAGCGGTAGCACAGCTGCGCCCAACCTGTGATTCCGGGTTTGGCGCATTGGCGTTCCCGGTAGTAGGGAATTGTTTGACTCAGTTCGCGCACGAATTCCGGCCGCTCCGGGCGAGGGCCGACAAAACTCATTTCTCCCTTGAGGACGTTGAACAACTGCGGGAGCTCATCGATCCTGTATTTGCGCAGCACACGGCCCACCTTTGTGATGCGCGTATCGTTTTCTTCAGCCCATTGCGCACCGTTTTCCTCGGCGTCGACACACATGCTGCGAAACTTGAGGACTTTGAAGATCTTTCCTTCAAACCCGCTGCGTTCCTGTCGATACAACACCGGCGCGCCGTCTTCGATCAGGATCGCCAGCGCGGCGATCAGCGTCACCGGCCAACTGAGTACGACCAGCACGGACGCGGCGAACACGTCGAACAGCCTTTTTACGACTCGTTGTCCTGTGCCGAGGTTGAAACCATCCGAAAAGATCAACCAGCTCGGATACAACAAGTCCAGACGAACCTTGCCAGACTGGCGTTCATAGAAACTCAGATCACCGGTCACGGGAATACCGGCCAGTCTGCAATCAAGGAGTTCACGCACCGGAAGACCTTTGCGACGATCGTCCGTCGCGACAACGATCTCATCAACCTGGTGCTCTGCCGCAATCTGTACCAATGGTCCGTTTGCCTTGAGAACACGATTGCTGTCGATTTGATGACTGTCACCACCATCGACAAACCCGGCAATCGTGAATCCCTGTTGGTCGGTACGGGCACGCAGGTTGATGAGGCTTGCAGCGCGCTTGCCGGTGCCCAGCACCAGAACCCGCAACCGAAATGCTTCTGCATCCGCGGTGTGCAGGTAGACGTAACGGATCGCCGCGATC
>JAZFZN010000180.1:0-3388 GCA_036475515.1 Gammaproteobacteria bacterium | reverse complement strand
GCGACCCGGTGTTCGAATGGCTCGATGAGCAGGGCAAACTGACTGAACGCGAACGTCGCGCACGTATGGCACAGGCCATTGAAGCACGTCAGTTCGGTCTCGCTGCTTATCTCGCAAGACCCTTGTCGGATGCCGACCTCGAACGCGTACGTCTGTGGCAGAAAACGCAGGCCGACCCGGCAAAACAGCTCGAGGAAGCCCTGTCGTGGTCGGACACCACGGGTCATCGAGCCGTGATTCGCTATGGACTCGAACGACTGTCGCGCAACGAACCGCTGGAAACGAATGAACTCTGGCAGGCACTGGACCCGCGTTTCGAGTTTTCGGCTGCCGATCGCATCAGGATCGAACGCGAGATCGCTTTGTGGGCCGCACGCATACACCTGGCGGAAGCACAGGACTTGCTCGACGCACTGCCCCACAATGCCCGCACCACACTGACGACGCAGTGGCAGATCCGTACCGCGTTGTGGAACGGCGATTGGGCACGGGTGAAAAAGTTCGTTGCCGCGCTACCGGAATCACAACGCCAACAGGAAGGCTGGCGTTATTGGGACGCACGCGCCCGTGAACAAGTCGGCCGGCTGAAGAGCGCCGGAAAGATCTATCGGTCACTCGCCGACACACGTCACTACTATGGTTTCCTCGCCGCGGATCGGCTCGGACAGCCCTACGTGTTCCACCACGTCGCCACACAGGACAACGCCAAGATCCAGGCGGCACTCGAAGAACGGCCGGCGTTCCAGCGGGCACGCGAGTTTTACATGGTCGGTTTGTACGGACGGGGCCGCACAGAATGGACGCGTGCGACCAAAAGCCTGAAACGACACGACCTCGAACAGGCCGCGCTGCTCGCCAACCGCTGGGGCTGGACATCACGGGCGATCTGGTCTGCCGGCAAGGCGGGTGTGCGCAACGACCTCGAACTGCGTTTCCCGTTGGGTTACCGCGACTCGATCGAACGCTATGCAGAAAAAGCCGGACTGCCGTCGGACTGGGTGTTCGGCACCGTGCGCAGCGAAAGCCTGTTCATGCCGGACGTCGTGTCGTCGGCCGGTGCGCTGGGTCTGATGCAACTGATCCCGACGACCGGCCGCATGGTGGCACGGCAGAACGAAGTACCCTATCGCAATCGCTACAGCCTGCTCGATCCCGACACGAACCTTGCGCTGGGAACGGCCTATCTCGCATCGCTGCATGAACAGTTCGGCGGCGCGGTACAGGCAACCGCCGGATACAACGCCGGACCACACCGTGTCGATATCTGGTTACCCGAGGATCGCGTGATACCGGCCGACGTCTGGGTCGACACGATCCCTTTCCTCGAAACCCGCAACTATGTGCATTCGGTGATGGCTGCACGTGTGGTGTTTGGCTGGCGTGAAACCGGCCGGGCGACGCCGCTTGCCGATCTGATGCCACCGGTCGAACCGGTCACCGAACGGGTCGCACTGATCAGTCCGACGGAATAAGAACTATTCTCGGAAGAATCGATCGGGAGATCGTGGGCGCGAACGACTTATAATCCGCCAGTTATGAAACGACGCGACATCTGCATCCTCGGTGGAACCGGCTTTGTCGGCGGACGGATCGCCACCCGTCTGGCCAACGCCGAGCACCATGTCAAGGTGCTGACCCGTTATCGTGAAGCCCACAAAGAGCTGCTGGTTCTTCCGAACCTGCAACTCGTGCAGACCAACGTCCACAGCCAGGCGTCACTGGCGCGTGAGTTTGCAGACTGCGACATCGTCATCAATCTGGTCGGCATACTGAACGAAACCCGCCACCAGACATTCAACACCGTGCACGTCGAACTGGCAGGCAAAGTGGTCGCGGCCTGCAAGGAGGCGGGCGTCCGACGGCTGTTGCACATGAGCGCTCTGCGAGCCGACATCAACGGCCCGAGTCGTTATCTGCGTACCAAGGGCGAGGCGGAATCACTGGTGCTCAACGAAAAAGACCTCGACGTCACGGTGTTTCGTCCTTCGGTGATCTTTGGTCCAGGAGATTCGTTCGTAAACCGTTTTGCGGCCCTGCTGAAAGTGCCGAGTCCGATATTCATGTTGCCGAGCCCGAACGCGCGTTTTGCACCTGTCTATGTGGCCGACGTCGTCAGCGCGTTCGAGAAAGCGGTCAACGACAACGAGACCTCGGGCAAGACCTATGACCTGGCCGGACCAAAGGTGTACTCGCTCAAGGAGATCGTTTCGAACATCGCCCGAGCTCTGGGACTTCATCGTCGCATCATCGGTCTCGGAGACACGATGTCGCGGATGATTGCGCGTATTCTGGGTCGGCTTCCGGGAAAACCGATGAGCGTCGACAATTACCTGTCGATGAAAGTGCACAGCATCACCGACCAGAACGGATTCGCCGCGCTCGACATCAAACTGGAATCATTCGAAGCCTTGTTGCCGTTGATTCTCGCCGGCGACCCTGAGCAGGTGCGGCTGGACCAGTTTCGCACCGAATCCGGACGTTTCTGACGGAAATTGGTGTCGGAGAATAGTTTCCCACGTTGCGGTATCTGGAGGCGTTAACGTATTTTCCGTCGAAAATACGTTAAACGCCTCTGAAACCTTTTCCCATAACTACTCTCCGACACCACTTTTCTCGAACTCCTCTCCGAGAACATAGCTTTCCGACAACTGCTTCAGCGTCTTGCGGCGAATCTCTGGTTCCTGTGCTCCCAAGGCTTCGGCGTTTGCGTAGAACAACTCGAGATCGCCACTGCTGTCTGCCAGCAGGGCTTCGAAACCCGGCAGGAGTTCGTGATAAGTGGCGACCGCTGCGAGGTCAGCGTTGTTGAGCGGCCGGTCGAACCAGGCGTCGTAGCCACCGAAACTATCGGCTTTCAGCGCTCCATAGCGTTCCTTCAGCTGTTCGAAAATCCCGGCCTTGCGGGCCCGTTTTTCGTCGTCCGGCAGATCCAGCGCGTACATGGCTTCTAGTTCGTCACGTGTCGAGCGGACCAACGCGGCGAACAATTGCACCCGTTCACGTTCAATACCGTAGGCCAGCAGCGCGTCGTCGGGCTCGGGCGCCGTCGCGGCAAGCCAGCGACGCACGCCTTCTTCCTGCACCGCAGTCGCAAAGGCTTCGTTGAATGCCGTGTCGTCCTTGATGTACAGCTTCTGGTGTGCGAGTTCGTGGAAGACGATCCCGGCAAAACGCGTGTCGGGGAACTGCAACATCGTGTTCAGTACCGGATCGGAGAAACGACCGAGTGTTGAATAGGCGGGTACACCGCCGACCATCGTGTCGTAGCCATCGGCGTCCAGTTCGCCGGCAAAGTGCTGCGCTTTTTCTTCTTTGAAATATCCGCGGTAAGAGACGCAACCGATCACCGGGAAACACCACTGCAGCGGCGCCACCGAGAACTCCGGTG
>JAZFZN010000179.1:0-11607 GCA_036475515.1 Gammaproteobacteria bacterium | reverse complement strand
CTGGCGTGTTCTCGAGACGAGCATGGGGAACCGGCCGTGAGCCGCAAGACGACAATACGGCGCAAGGAAGAACGCCGGCGCAAATGGCTCGCGGCCGCTGCGTCTTTGACCCGCCGTACGCTGGTCGCCGCGTTCTTTGTGATTGCAGCCGGCGCCGTCGTTGCGGGGTTGTTTGCGATGCTCGACCAGCCCCTGGGGGCCGTCGAAGTCGAAGGCCCGTTCCAGCGCGTGCTCGCCGTTGACGCAGAGCGCGTCCTGCAACCGTTTGTCGGCGAAGGGTTCCTCTCGACCAGGCTCGCCGAAGTGCGCGCGGCAGTGGAAGCCCTGGCCTGGGTTGATCGGGCCCGCGTCAAACGTGAGTGGCCAAACGGTCTCTATGTGATCGTTAGCGAACACGTCGCCGCGGCGCGTTGGGGAGACGATGGCCTGCTGAATACGCGTGGGGAACTGTTCATCAGTGACGCGGAACGTCTGCCACCGGAACTGCCGCAATTGAACGGTCCGGACGGGAGCGAGTGGCGGGTCGCACAGCGCTATCTCGAAGTACGTGGGCCGCTGATTGAAGCGGGATACACACTCTCCGGTGTAACGCTGGACAACCGAGGTTCGTGGCGGCTGATGCTCGACTCGGCGCTGGAAGTGCGACTCGGTCGCGATCATACCGACAAACGGCTGACACAGTTTATCGAGGTCGCGGCCCCGCTGATTCATGCGCGGCGCAATGAGGTTGGGTACGTCGACATGCGTTACACCAACGGTTTTGCGATCGGTTGGCGTGACAAGGAAGAACTCGCAATGAGGAGGGCTGGGCTTTGACGAAAACCAGGAATGTTGGTGCCGGCGGAAGCTTCGGGAGCGTCTGAGATGGTCTCGAGGAAATCAGACAAGAATCTGATCGTCGGTCTGGACATAGGCACGTCGAAAGTCTGCGCGATCGTTGGCGAGCTGACGCCGGACAATGAAGTCGAAGTGGTGGGCATCGGAACTCATCGGTCGCGGGGTCTGAAGAAAGGCGTCGTCGTCAACATCGAGTCGACCGTTCAGTCCATTCAGCGGGCCGTCGAAGAAGCAGAGTTGATGGCCGGTTGCGAGATCCACTCGGTGTACGCCGGAATCGCCGGGAGTCACATCCGAAGTTTGAACTCACACGGTATCGTTGCAATCCGCGACAAAGAAGTCGTCTCGAGCGACGTCGAACGTGTCATAGATGCAGCTCGCGCGGTCGCCATTCCGGCCGATCAAAAGATCCTGCACATCCTGCCGCAGGAATTCCTGATTGATCATCAGGAAGGAATCCGCGAACCCGTTGGCATGTCCGGTGTGCGTCTGGAAGCCAAAGTACACATGGTGACCGGTGCCGCGAGTGCTGCACAAAACATCATCAAATGCATTCAGCGCTGCGGTCTCGAAGTCGAAGATATTGTCCTCGAACAACTCGCATCGAGTTACGCAGTGTTGACCGAAGACGAGAAGGACCTCGGAGTCTGTCTCGTCGACATCGGTGGTGGCACGACGGATTTGGCGGTTTTCTTCGGTGGTGCGATTCAACATACGACAGTGATCCCGATCGCCGGCAATCAGGTGACCAACGACATTGCCGTGTCGATGCGTACACCGACGCAGTACGCCGAAGACATCAAGATCAAGTACGCCTGTGCGCTGTCGCAACTGGCGAATCCCGACGAAACGATCGAAGTGCCGAGTGTCGGTGACCGACCACCGCGGCGACTCGCGCGGCAAACACTCGCGGAGATTGTCGAACCACGCTACGAGGAGCTCTATGGACTGATCCGCGACGAACTCAGACGCAGCGGTTTCGAAGAGATGATCGCAGCCGGTGTGGTGGTCAGCGGTGGCACGGCAAAGATGGAGGGCGCCGTTGAACTCGCCGAAGAAATATTTCACATGCCCGTGCGCATCGGCATCCCGCAGCACGTGGGCGGTCTCGTTGACGTCGTTCGCAATCCGATATACGCGACCGGCGTTGGTCTTTTGTTGTATGCCTGTGAAAACAGTGTCCGTCGTTCCGAAGTCCCGCTCTCCGGAGGTATGCGGGATGTCTGGGAACGGATGAAGGGCTGGTTTCAGGGAAATTTTTGATTTGGAGCTGAAAGCTTTATATGCCCGACTGGGGAGGAGCGCGAAACATGTTTGAGTTGATGGACTCATACAGTCAGAACGCCGTGATCAAAGTCATTGGCGTAGGTGGCGGCGGAGGGAACGCCGTCTCACACATGGTTGACGTCGGTATCGAAGGCGTCGACTTCATCTGTGCAAACACAGACGCACAAGCGTTGAAGAATTGCCAGGCGAAGACGACGTTGCAGATCGGCTGCAACATCACAAAAGGGCTCGGTGCCGGCTCAAACCCGGAACTCGGACGCCAGGCGGCGATGGAAGACCGCGACCGCATCCTGGAACTGATCGAAGGCAGCGATATGCTGTTCATCACGGCCGGCATGGGCGGCGGAACCGGTACCGGTGGAGCACCGATTGTGGCACAGGCCGCGAAAGAGCTGGGCATTCTGACGGTCGCGGTGGTGACCAAGCCATTCGACCTCGAAGGTACAAAGCGTGCTTCGATCGCGGATTCGGGGATCGCTGAAATGTCGCGGTTCTGTGATTCGCTGATCACGATCCCGAATCAGAAACTGCTGACGGTACTCGGTGGCGACACGACACTGCTCGACGCATTCAGAGCGGCCAACGAAGTACTGCAGGGCGCTGTCCAGGGTATCGCCGAGTTGATTACACGACCGGGCCTGATCAACGTCGATTTTGCCGATGTGCGTACGGTCATGATGGAGATGGGCATGGCGATGATGGGTTCCGGATCCGCGATGGGCGAAGAACGCGCACGCGAAGCTGCCGAAGCAGCGGTCTCCAGCCCATTGCTCGAGGACGTCAACCTGGCCGGTGCGAACGGAATACTCGTCAACGTCACGGCGGGTCCGGATATGTCGATCGGCGAGTTCCAGGACGTGGGCAACGCGATTCGGGAGTTTGCGTCGGATGACGCTACGGTCGTGGTCGGTACTGTCATCGATCCGGATATGAAAGATCAGATTCGGGTAACGGTTGTCGCCACGGGTCTCGGTCAGCCGGCACTCAGGGCGCAACCGACGATGACCGTGGTGCCATCGACACGCAGCGGTTCTCCAGACTATGCGGAACTCGAGAAGCCGGCGGTACAGCGCAGACAGGCTGTCGGAGACGGGGTCAACCTCGCCAGTTCCGAGGAGGAAATGCTGGATATCCCAGCTTTTCTGCGCCGTCAGGCCGACTGAGAGGCCGAACCCCGCGTTTGCGGGGTTTCGCCGGACTGTGCTACCGTCGCGTGTTGATTTCGGGCCCGGTATTGCGGGCCGGGCGTGCCGAAACCGTCGATGTTAAGACAAAGAACGCTCAAGAACTCGATTCACGCGACCGGTGTGGGGCTACACACCGGTGACAAGGTTTATATGACGCTGCGGCCCGCAACGCCAAATACCGGAATCGTGCTGCGTAGAATCGACCTCGACGAACCCGTTGACATACCGGCATTGGCTGAGTACGTCACTGACACGATGATGGGGACGACGTTGACGAGCGGTGACGTCAGCGTGTCAACGGTCGAACACCTTATGTCGGCATTTGCTGGGTTGGGCATCGACAATGCTTATGTCGATCTTTCGGCGCCGGAAGTGCCGATCATGGATGGCAGCGCCGGGCCGTTTGTTTTCCTGCTCCAGTCGGCCGGCGTCGAGGAGCAGAATGCGTTGAAGCGGTTCGTGCGGATTTTGAAGCCCGTACGTGTCGACGAAGACGACAAGTGGGCGGAGTTCACACCACACGAAGGCTTCAAGGTCGACTTCGAAATCGAATTCGACCATCCGGTCTTCAAACGGCACGTACAACGCGCGTCGATGGACTTCTCGACGACTTCGTTCCTGAAAGAAGTCAGTCGGGCACGCACATTCGGTTTCATACGTGACATCGAGACACTCAGGCAGAAAAACCTGACGCTCGGGGGGTCCATGGACAACGCGATTGTGATGGATGACTTCCGTATCTTGAACGAAGACGGGCTGCGGTTCGAAGATGAGTTCGTACGACACAAGATTCTCGACGCAATCGGGGATCTGTATCTTCTCGGACACAGCTTTATTGGACAGTTCCGGGGCTACAAGTCCGGACACACGCTGAATCATCGGCTTCTGCTCGCGCTCCGGACCGATGAATCCGTGTGGGAGGAAGTAAGCTACGAGGATAGTGAGGGGGCACCGGTGTCTTTCGCCGGTTCAGTCGTAACTGCTTGATTCCAGGTAGTGAGCTAGACGGTCCCCGTTTTTATCGGTGGACGGACCTTGATATAGACGCGTTCTACCGCTATTTGTTTCTCTGACAAGGCGTCGATCAGTTCTCGCCCGGCATAGCGGGCGCGCGCCGCCCAGGCGGATGAATCGACAACAACGACGAGTGTCCGCTGGCGCAGATTGACCAGAACGATGTGGGGTGACAAAGCCGGATCGACGAGTCCACGTACGAGACGCAACAGATTATCCATTTGTGCAGCGCGTTTGAGCACATCACGGAGATGTGGTTCGTCGCCGATGATGTCTCTGAGTGATTTGGGCCCGGCCATAGGAAGTCAAGCTTAGATGAAGATTTTGATGTTTTCAAAAAACCGCGGTCAACGCAATTTCGATCTTGGAACGACGGGCATGCGTGTCCTGTTCGGTGCCTGTGTGTTCATGATCGTTGGTGCTTTGTTTGCTGGTGGTTTCCTGCATGGGATGAACAATGTACCGGAGGACGAACTGTTCAACGCGTTACACGACGCTCTGGATGTGCAATCGCGTGAGATCCGGACCGCCCGTTTCCGCGCCGAAGACGGAATCGATGCGCTGGCGGTAAGGCTCGGTGAGATGCAGGCACGTATGTTGCGTCTCGACGCGGTCGGCCGGCGCCTGACACAAATGGCCGGCATCGACGACAGCGAATTCGATTTCGAGAGCCCGCCGGCACAGGGTGGTCGCGAACCGCCGGAAGACGCGCAGTCATTGACGGCACCGGAACTTGTCGTGATGCTCGCGCAACTCGAACGCCGCATCGATGAACGCCGTGTCGAGCTGGACATTCTCGAATCGGTGTTGATGGCGCGGAACCTACGCGAGCAGAGTCTTCCCGGTGAGCGACCGGTCAAATCCGGTTACATCTCGTCCCTGTTCGGCCTGCGTACGGACCCCATTCTTGGGCAGGAAACGATGCACCGTGGCGTGGATTTCGCGGCCCGGGAAGGCACGGACATCGTCGCTGTGGCCGCCGGTGTCGTTGCGTTTGCCGGACAGAGGCCAGGGTTCGGAAACCTGCTCGAGATCGACCATGGTGCCAGCTATGTGACGCGCTATGCCCACAACGAGCACCATCTGGTCGCCATTGGCGAGAAGGTTGAAAAAGGCCAGGTGATTGGCTTCATCGGTTCGACCGGTCGGGTGACGGGTCCGAATCTGCATTTCGAGGTGCTCCACGACGGTCGGGTCATCGACCCGCTGACCCTCATCGACGCCCCCTAATCCGCACGTCGCGTTCTGCTTGGCCTCGCTCGCGGTCCGACTGCTGAGGAGAGATTGCGGGACAGGCACTCCCCGAAGCTCTGACCAAACAAGCCCCACGGACCAAGCCCCTTGAAACTGAGCGGGGCGGGTCCACATCCATCTGGAAGGGGTTGATGTTGCAGGTATAATGCGCGGCTGATCCGCGGGCGTGTCATTTGCCTACCGGGCATTCTTCCCCCAGACGAACGAGGAACCTGAGTGGCCAACGTGTTGACCAAGGTGTTCGGCAGCCGCAACCAGCGGCTGTTGCGTGGGTATGGAAAGAGCGTCGCAACAGCGAACGAGTTCGAGTCTGAGTTCGAAGGTTTGAACGACGCCGAACTTCGTGCAAAGACCGATGAGTTCCGCCAGCGCCTGGAAGCAGGGGCCAGCGTCGACCAGATCCTGCCGGAAGCATTCGCCGCGGTTCGGGAAGCATCAAAACGTACGCTCGGTGAGCGGCATTTCGATGTTCAGCTGGTCGGTGGAATTACGCTACACGAAGGCAAGATTGCCGAAATGCGTACCGGCGAGGGCAAGACGCTCGTCGCCACGCTATCGGCGTATCTGAATGCACTGACCGGCGACTCCGTACACATCGTGACCGTGAACGAATACCTGGCACAACGCGACGCGGACTGGATGGGTCCGATTTACGAGTTCCTCGGCCTGAACGTCGGTGTGATCAAAACCGGACAGACACCGGACGAGAAACGTGCCGCCTATGCGGCGGATATCACATACGGCACCAACAACGAATTTGGTTTCGATTATTTGCGCGACAATCTCGCGTTTCGCGCACAGGACCGCGCACAAAGGGATCTGAGTTTCGCGATCGTCGACGAAGTCGACTCGATTCTGATCGACGAAGCGCGCACGCCGCTGATCATCTCCGGTCCATCCGAGGAAAGCACCGACCTTTACGAAAAGATCAACAAGCTCGTTCCGAAACTGAGAAGACAGGAGGGCGTCGGGCTGAGCAACGACGAAATCAAACCGCATCAGGTCACACTCGTGGACGAATCCGGTGGTGAACCGGTTGCGATGTCAACCAACGAGGCGTTGACACGTGCGCAGAAAGCCGGGCTAAACCTGATTCAGCTCGATCGCGACACGAAGACCCCGTTGTGCAAGCTCGCTGAAGCTGCTGACTACACCGTCGACGAGAAGGGCAAACAGGTGCACTTGACCGAGGAAGGTCAGGAGCGTGTTGAGCAGCTGATGCACAACGCGGGTCTGCTCGAACCGGATACCGCACTGTTTGATGCAACGAGTATCAGCCTGCTTCATCATCTTAACGCGGCATTGCGTGCGCACTCGTTGTACCACGGTGATGTCGAGTACATCGTGACCAATGGAGAGGTGGTCATCGTCGATGAGTTCACCGGACGCACAATGCCGGGCCGTCGCTGGTCGGACGGGTTGCATCAGGCGGTCGAAGCCAAGGAAGGCGTCAAGGTCAAGGATGAGAACCAGACGCTAGCGTCGATCACGTTCCAGAATTACTTCCGGATGTACAACAAGCTGGCCGGTATGACGGGTACGGCCGACACCGAAGCGTTTGAGTTTCAACAGATTTACGGTCTCGAAGTCGTCGTCATTCCGACACACGAACCGATGATTCGGATCGACAACGCGGATCTCGTCTATCTCGCAGCAAAGGACAAATACGACGCGATCGTCGAAGACATCGAAGACTGCCGTAAGCGTGGGCAACCGCTTCTCGTCGGCACGACGTCGATTGAGACGTCGGAACTGCTCTCCGGCATTCTGAAAAAGCGCGATATCCCACACCAGGTACTCAACGCAAAACAACACGAACGGGAAGCGGTGATCGTCGAGCAAGCGGGTCGACCGGGACGTGTGACCATCGCAACGAACATGGCTGGTCGTGGCACCGACATCGTGCTCGGTGGCAACCTTGAGGCCGAGCTGAAGAGTATCCCAGAAGAGGAAACCGAAGCACAAAAAAAGGCACGCGAAGCCTGGAAACAGCGCCATGCTGAGGTTCTCGAGGCGGGCGGTCTGCACATGATCGGCACGGAACGTCATGAATCCCGACGCATCGACAATCAGTTGCGTGGCCGATCTGGGCGCCAGGGCGACCCAGGTTCGAGCCGCTTCTATTTGTCGATGGAAGACACCCTGATGCGGATCTTTGGTGACCCGGAACGCACCAAAGCGTTGTTGTCGCGTGTTGGCATGAAGGAAGGCGAGGCGATCGAGAGCAGGATGCTCAGCAAACAGATCGAACGCGCACAACGCAAGGTCGAAGCCTATAACTTTGACATCCGCAAGAATCTTCTCGAATACGACGACGTCGCGAACGACCAGCGCAAGGTCGTTTACAGCGAGCGCAACGAATTGATGGCCGTCGACGACATCGAGGACTACATCGCCGAAACGCGACGCGAAGTCGTCAACAGCATCATCGATGAATACATTCCGCCCGGTAGCGTCGAGGAACAGTGGGAAACGGATGGATTTTCGAAGTCCATCGAACACGAGTTCGCGATCAAACTCGACATTAGCGCCTGGCTCGAGAAAGACGAGTCACTGCATGAAGAACCGTTGCGTGAACGCATCCTTGCTGCCATCGAAGAACACTATGAGCAGAAGGTCCGCAATGTAGGGGCGCCGCTGATGCGCCACCTCGAAAAAGCCGTCATGCTGCGCGAACTCGACAGCAACTGGAAAGAGCATCTGGCGGCGATGGACTACCTGCGGCAGGGTATCCATTTGCGTGGTTACGCGCAGAAAAACCCGAAACAGGAGTACAAACGCGAAGCATTCGACATGTTCGTAGACATGCTCGACCGCTACAAACGGTCGACCTCGGCGATCCTGTCGAAGATCCAAGTACAGACGGAAGACCAGGTCGAACGGATGGAAGAGCGACGGCCGGCAGCGGGCATGCAGTTCAGGCATGCGAACGTGCAAGGGCTCGGCGCCGCGGCATCTCCGGCCGCAGCACCCGGCAGGCCGAATCCTGCAACTGGCCGGCCTGGCCCCCTCGCGCGTCCCGAACCTGCGCAACCGTTCGTACGCGACAAGAAGAAAGTCGGTCGTAACGAGCCCTGTCCATGCGGGTCAGGCAAGAAATACAAGCATTGCCACGGACGCCTGGCCTGATCTTTGTCGTCGCCGCAGTCGTTACCGACGCCGACGGACGCGTTCTGATCACGCGGAGGCTCCCCGGCACGCATATGGCTGGAATGTGGGAGTTTCCGGGTGGCAAACGTACCGACGGCGAGACACGCCTGGCGGCCCTCCGGCGGGAACTCGACGAAGAACTCGGCGTACAGGTACGCGATGCACGGCCGCTCATCGCGTTCACGCACGAATATCCCGAACGCCACGTTCATCTCGACGTCTGGCGTGTCACACGCTTTGACGGTTCAATCGAGAACCGCGAAGGGCAGTCGCTGGCATGGGTCGAGCCCGGATCGCTAATCGGCCATGCTGAGTTCGAACTGTTACCTGCCGACCGGCCGATCGTCACGGCTCTGATTCTGCCGGAACAGTATCTGATCACAGATGCGTCTTTGCCCGATGACGAACTGATCGGGCGGCTCACGGCCGCGGTTGTTCGCGACGGTGTGCGCCTGTGTCAGTTGCGTCTGCCCGGGGCAAATGCAGACAGACTTCGAACGCTGGCGCTGCGCGCAATCGATGTGTGTCGGCCGGCCGGCGCCGGACTGCTATTGAACGCAGAACCGGAGGCAGCCTTGTCGGTCTGTGTGGAAATCGGCGCAGACGGTGTGCATCTTCCGGCGCGGGCGCTGAAGACCTTCCGCAAGAGGCCGTTGCCGGATCGTTTCCTGATTGGTGCGTCGTGCCACGATGCCGCGGAACTCGATGCTGCGGTGCGCCTGGGTGCCGATTTCGCCGTGCTTGGGCCGGTGGCAACAACACCGGGCCACCCGGAAGCAACACCGTTGGGCTGGGATCGCTTCGGCGAGCTGTGTGCGCCGGCACCGTTGCCCGTCTATGCCCTGGGCGGTATGACGCGCGAGGACACGCAGGTGGCATTCGAACACGGCGCTCAGGGGATCGCCGCAATCCGCGGCCTGTCTGCATAGCCAACTCACCCAAGCGGCGGGCTCTCCACTTACTCTCGGCTTGTCCCCGTACCGAGCGAGAGGAGATACCGCTACACACCCCTGGTCGCGAGCGTCCCGAGAGTAGGCACACCGCGCACCGCGTGGGGTTATTGTTCGTCGTCGGGTTCTTTGGGGGCTGCGGTTTCGCCGGGTATGGCGTGTTCTTCGTTGAACCAGTCGCCAAGGTCGATCAGCCGGCAGCGTTCGCTGCAGAAAGGCCGGTAGGGGTTGTCGCTGCTCCAGACGACCGTTTCGCTACAGTGGGGGCAGTCGACCGTTGGAAGTGTACGGGACACGTGTACTAACAGAGTGTCAGCAGGAACGGAACATCATCGCTGACGTGCACCGGACGGACACCGACATCTTCCCAGTGGAGAAACCGAATCGTGAAGCGATGCTGGCTGCCGCTGATTTCCGGGAACAGGTGCGCGTGAGGTGGCAGGGCAATCCGCAGCAGCGTCCCACACGCCTCTTTTTGTAACATCCGCTGGTATATGCCGCCGACAGCAACTTCTTCACTCGGCTCCGTCGATTGCCGTGTCAACCAAAGCAACTCGTGCACGGCTTCGCGCAGTGGTTTCAGAGCGTCCAACCATCGGTTCATATCGGCCGCGCGGCGTTCGTGAGTCTGGCTGAGCCAATGGCTGTAATCGGGCAGATCAAACTGGCAGGTGCCACCCGGAATTGCGCTGCGGTGTTTGATCGCGTTCAGGAACTCGTTCTCACGCAGATGTTGGGCAATCTGGCCGCTGCCTGACTGCAGTTTTCCCCGCAGTGTGTCGATCGACTCGAGGACGGCTCCAAGACGGCTTTCGTCGACGCCCGGTCGGAACTGAAATCGTGCAAGCCCACTGGCACAACGTTCCAGTTCTTTGAGTACTTCACTACGGACGTCGCCTCTGCCCAGGATGGACAGGATCTTGAGCAGACTGGCGATGGCCGCCCGGGTGGCCCATTTGGATTCGCCTGCCGCGTGGTAACGGAGTTGCTTGAACAGGAACTCGAGTCTCAGAAAGGTGCGCATCCGCTCGGTGAGCGGCATCTCGTAGAAGATGCGTTCTACTGCTCCCAACGAGCGGGGCATTTCCTGCGCCGTGTCGACCATCCGGGCTATTGTGTCTCAGCCACCCTATGGCGGCAAACGCAATCCGGGTCGCGTTGGCGCAGCCTGGGGGTCTAGCTCGCGATAAAACCGGTCCAGCTTCTCAATCCACGGTGCCAGTTCGTCCCGTTCACCGTCGTTAACGAGGACATCGTCGGCAGCTTTGAGTCGCTCGTCGCGGGTTGCCTGCGCATTCAAAATTGCTTTCGCACTCTCTGCGGTTTCTCCGTCGCGTTCGATCAGCCTCCGGATCTGAACGGACTCCGGACAATCCACAACGAGTACACGATCGACGGTGTTTGCAAGGTCCTGTTCGACGAGTAGGGGGATCTCAAACACGACATATGCGCCTTCCGCTTCACGCGCGCGTTCTACCATCTCCGACAGGATTCGCGGATGCAAAATCGCCTCCAGTTCGCGACGTCGTTCCGGGTGCTCGAATACGAGCTGGCGCAAGCCTGCGCGATCGAGTCTGCCGTTTGTGCCCAGAATTCCTTCGCCAAAGACATCGATGACAGCGGCGAGCGCCGGAGAGCCCGGTTCCGTCAAGGTGCGTGCGAGCGCGTCGGCGTCGACGACGGGTACGCCGCGTTCGGCAAACAGCTTCGCAACCGTGGACTTGCCGCTCGCAACTCCGCCGGTCAGGCCGACGCGAAGGCGATCGGCATCGGTACTCGCCATGGGTCAGATTCCGGCAACCTGCAGATAGGTGCTGATGATCTCATCTCCCCACATCAGTGCAATCCATCCGGCGGCGGCAAGGTAAGGGCCATACGGAATCGGAATGTTGCGATCCTGGCGACGCAAAACAATCAATGTGACTCCG
>JAZFZN010000178.1:0-3875 GCA_036475515.1 Gammaproteobacteria bacterium | reverse complement strand
ATCGGCGGGCAGCTGCTCAATGGCACCTTCCTCGGTTCCGGTATCGGCGGCAATATTGGCCTGTCGCTGATCGTCGGCGCGGCACTGCCGTTCCTTGCCGGGATGATAATGAACAAGCCGTCGACGTAATCGGCGCAAAAACCCGGCGAACATGAGCAACCTGCTCACTGAACTGAAACGACGCAATGTCATCCGCGTCGTTCTGCTGTATGCGGTCTTCGCGTGGCTGATTCTGCAGATGGCGGACGTTCTGATCCCGATACTGAACCTGCCGGAGTGGACGGATCGTCTGACCTTTTTCCTGCTGCTGATCGGATTGCCTCTGGCGATCTTTTTCGCGTGGGCGTACGAGATCACACCGGAAGGTCTGAAACGGGAAAAAGATGTCGACCGGTCCAAATCGGTCACGCATGTCACCGGGCGCAAGATCGATTTCCTGATCATCGGGGCCTTGGTGCTCGCGCTCGGTTATTTCGTCGTGACCCACGACTGGGATCGCGACGAAGCGGCGACGGAAACTGCAGCGACCGGACCGTCCAAAAAATCGATCGCGGTCCTGCCGTTTGCGAACATGAGCGCGGATAAAGAAAACGAGTATTTCTCCGATGGACTTGCCGAAACGCTGTTGCACCGGCTTGCACAGATCAAGGACCTGCGTGTCGCCGCACGTACCTCGTCGTTTCAGTTCCGTGAAGCCGGTGTCGATCTCAAGACAATTGCAGAAACATTAAACGTCGCGACGATCCTGGAGGGATCCGTGCGCCGCCACCGCGATAAGGTGCGTGTCACCGCCCAGTTGATCAACGCCGAGGACGGTTATCACCTGTGGTCGGGTGAATACGACCGCGAAATAGATGACATTTTTGCGATCCAGGACGAAATCGCCACCAATGTCGTCGATGCCTTGAAGGTGACGTTGCTTGGCGAAGAAGCCGAACGGCTGCAACAGCACGGTACGGAAAACCTGGCGGCTTACGATGCGTATCTGCGCGGTCAGGCGCAACTCCATGAACAGTCTTTTGCGTCACTGCAGGAAGCAGAGCGATCATTCAAAGACGCCATTGTGCTGGATTCCGGTTACGCGGATGCCTATGCAGGCGTTGCCGATGCATATCTGAATCAAGCGGACTTCGGCATGATTCGTGAGGAACAGGCGATCGAAGCCGCGTTACCGATGCTCGAGCGAGCGCTCGAACTCAACGGAGAGTTGCCACGTGCCCACGCGGCGCTCGGTACGGTGCGAGGCCTTCAAGAAAATTGGCCGGCTGCAGATGCTTCATTATCCAAAGCTCTCGAGTTGAACCCGAATGATTCAGACACGCTTTTGAAGATGGGTGACGCGGCCAGGCATCGCGCCCGGTTCGATGAAGCTATAGACATCTTCGAACGTGGGCTGGCGATCGATCCATTATCGACATCGCTGATACAAACCTATGCGTTTGTGCTGACCTACAACGGACGTGACGACGATGCGCTTGCGCAGTTCAAACGCCTGCGGACCCTCGCGCCGGGGGTGCCGGCCGGTTACTTCGGACCCGCGGTGCTTTATTCAAACCGGGGCAGGCCCGATGAAGCCATTCGCTGGATGAAGCGTTCTCTCGAGGTCGATCCGGACGATCCGGAGATCTACGCGTTCCTGGCGACTTACTACCTGGATCTCGAAGATCCGGAAACGGCAGAACTGTGGCTCGAGCGTGCCGAGGCAATGACCCGGGACAACGGCGTGGTGTCCATGGCCCGCCTGGCCCTGTACGTATCCCGCGGAGAAACCGACGACGCGGTTCGATTTGCGGAACAGGTGCTCGCGTCGGGGCAGACGAACCGCTTTGGTTCACACAACTTCATGTTGCGCGTATTGAGAAACAATGACCTTGCACACGGCGATCCGGAGTCCGCGATTGAGCGGTACGAAGACTACGACGAGCAGTTGCTTGATGCGGAAGCTGCAATCAGCGGCTTCAGAACGCATTTTCGGCGGATCGAAGTGGCCTCGGCACTGATGGCGGCCGGCCGCGAAGCAGAGGCTGAACGGCTGTTGCGCCACACATTGCAGGTTTTTGATGGATTGCCACTGGATGAATCGATCAAAGACGCTGTGCGTTCCATAATATTCGCACTGCTGGGGGAACCGGAAGCAGTGGAAATTCTGCGCAGGTACGTGAACAGCGGTGACATCGGCCAGTGGTGGTACTGGTACAAAATAGATCCGAGTTACGATTCCATTCGCGACAAACCGGAATTTCAAGCCATCGTTGCCGAAGTCGAACAACGCGTCGCCGAAATGCGTGAAAACCTGTTGCGCGAAGAACAACAACCCGAGTAACACCTATGAACCTTGCACGATCCGCCGTTTTCAGACGGCTGTTTGGCTTCGCCGTCGCGACCGCGCTTGCGTTTATTACCGCCTGTGCATCGACCGACCGCAACCCCGATGTCGACTACGACCTGATCATCCGCAACGGCACCGTCTATGACGGCACCGGTAGCGAAGGATTCGAGGCCGACGTCGCGATCGCCGGTGACCGCATCATGAAAGTCGGTGATCTCGGTGACGCAACCGCCGCTGAGGTCATCGATGCCGACGGACTGGCGGTCGCACCGGGTTTCATCAATGTGCTGTCGTGGGCGACCGAAACGCTGATCGTCGATGGCCGTTCGCAAAGCGACATACGACAAGGGGTGACCCTCGAGATCTTCGGCGAAGGCGTGTCGATGGGTCCGCTGAATCCAAACATGAAGGAGGAGCTCGTACATTTGCAAGGCGACATCCGGTTTGATGTCGCGTGGACGACGCTGAACGAGTACCTCGAGTATCTCGAGGAAAAAGGGGTGTCGCCGAATGTCGCTTCGTTCGTCGGCGCGACGACAGTGCGTGTTCATGAACTGGGTTATGAAAATCGCGCACCGACGAATGAAGAACTTGCGCGCATGCAGGAACTGGTACGCGATGCGATGCGCGATGGTGCGCTCGGGGTCGGGTCCTCTCTGATCTACGCACCGGCGTTTTATGCCGACACCGGTGAGTTGATCGCACTCGTCGCAACCGCTGCAGAGTACGGCGGTTCGTACATTTCCCACATTCGCAGCGAAGGCGATCATTATTTCCAGGCGCTCGACGAACTGATCGAGATCGCACGTGCAACCGGTGCACCGGCACAGGCGTATCACCTCAAACCGGCCGGTGAGGCGAACTGGCACAAGTCCGAAACCGGTTTGCAAAAACTCACGGACGCGCGGACGGACGGGCTCGATATCAGCGCGGACATCTATACCTACCCTGCCGGTGCGACCGGGTTGAACGCCACAATGCCACCGTGGGTGCAGGAAGGCGGTCATGACGCCTGGGTGGCGCGCCTCAAGGATCCTGCGATTCGCAAACGCGTGCTCGAAGAAATGCGTGCACCTGCAAATGGCTGGGAGAGTCTTTATCAAGCCGCGGGGGGTCCAGACCGTGTGTTGTTCATCGGCTTCCAGAAGGACTCATTGAAACCGCTGATCGGCAAGACGCTCGACGAAGTCGCCGAGATACGTGGCACGAGTCCCGAAGACACGATCATCGATCTGATCATTCAGGACAACAGCCGGGTCGATACCGTTTACTTTTTGATGTCCGAAGAGAACATTCGCCGCAACATCGCCTGGCCGTGGATGATGTTTGGTTCCGACGAAGCCAGCTATGCAACCGAAGGGGTGTTTCTGAAAAACAATGCCCACCCACGCGCCTATGGGAATTTTGCACGCCTGCTCGGCAAATACGTTCGCGAAGAACAGGTTATCCCGCTGAACGAGGCAATACGAAGACTGACGGCGCTACCGGCACAACAGTTCGGTATCCGCGGACGCGGTCGACTGGCGGGGGGTTACTACGCCGATGT
>JAZFZN010000177.1:0-2038 GCA_036475515.1 Gammaproteobacteria bacterium | reverse complement strand
AAACGGTGCCGCATGGCAGCGTCAACCGTAGACGTGTTGTCGTCTATTTCGGTGCGTTGGGTCTCGCGTTCCTGTTTCTGGAAATCGCATTCATTCAGAGGTTCCTGTTGTTTCTCCACCACCCGGTCCTGGCGATCGCTGTCGTGCTGAGCGGCTTTCTGTTGTTTGCCGGTTTCGGTAGTGCCTGTGCTGGGCGGTGGATGCTCCGCTACGCGCCAAAAAAGATCGTCGCGTCCGCGGTTGCCACGATCGCGGTGCTCGGTTTCGTGTATGTGTTCGCGTTGCCGGCTCTGGTGTTCGAACCGTTGATCGGTGCCCCCACAGCAGTGAAGCTGGCGGCATCGGTCGTACTGATCGCCGCACTTGCATTTCCGATGGGTATTCCGTTCCCGCTCGGTGTCGCCCGGGTCGGTGAGCGCTCGCCGACATTGATCCCGTGGGCCTGGGCGATCAACGGCTGTGCATCAGTGATCAGCGCCGTACTCGCAACCGTACTGGCGATCCATTTCGGATTCACGATCGTCGTGGTCGGCGCGATCCTGTTGTATCTGCTCGCCGCGGCCGCGTTCGACTTTTAGGGTTTGCGAAACCGGTAGATGAAGCGATCCGTCTTGCCACGAATACCTTCGGCATACATCGGTTGTGTGACATCGTCGTCCGGATTGCGTAAGGCGTCGCTTTCACCGTCGAACACAAAGCCGACAGCCGTGATCTGCTCCTTGACGACAGCCGGGTCGATGCGGTGCAGGTCGTTGCCGGACGTCGTCGGTGCACCGGATTCCGCACGGTGATCGACCACACCGAGCACGGCGCCCGGTTTCAGTGACGAATATACTTCGGTGAGAAACACCGGGCCGTCGATCTTGTACCAGCCGTTTTCTTCGTCGACGTAATAGATGTCGTGAAAGGCGAGGATCAACACCGCGGCATCAAATGTGTTGTCCGGAACCGCCAGCTCGTTGTTCTCGGCGGTCAACGGATGGACGTTGGTCAGACGTCCTTTTGTGAAGCGCTTCTGACGTTCGTCTTTCGCGTGTTGGAGATAAGGTGTGTTGTTGTGTGCGACGACCTCGCCGTCTTCACCGACGACATAGGACAGGATCTCGCTGTAGTATCCGCCGCCGGCATACAGTTCGAGTACGTTCATTCCGGGTTGGATGCTGAAGAACGCCAGCACTTCGTCGGGCTTGCGTCGTGCGTCGATCTCCCGGTCGCCTTCGAGCCGGTCAGGATGAACCAGCGCCGCGTCAACGGCTGCGTTACCGGCATAAGCGTTCGCCGCGAAAACGAGCGCAAACAGAGACAGGATGGCTGATGCCCGCATCGGATTACCCCCAAAGAAACTGAAGAACCGAAGTGTAGACCAGAGGTCGGGGCCCCGGTTCAGTTGGAAAGTTAAAAGGACGTAAAAAAATGGCCGCCGAAGCGGACCCAGAATGACACCCCTGCCATCCCGAGCCGTAGCCGAGGGATCTTCGCGGGTTCGGAATAACATCCCTGTTCTCTGCTCCTCATGCGACTGTGACGCAGACAGTGGCGTGCAGCGGACACGGCAAGTTTTTCTCCGGGTTATATGTTTAATGCTTCGCTGGAACCGTTCCAGAAAGTGACTCCGAAAGCCGCGACGCACATGGACGTGGCGTCAATATGTTGAAAAACATGCGATTTATCTGTCTCCGATTGCAAACAAACTGGGTCTACGAACACGAAATGAGACCTTGTTCGCAAACCAGCGTGGACTGCGTTTCTAAACTGGCCCCTGAATCTTCGGAAAGGGTAGAAACGATGGGCACGTTTCTTACGGTTGTCATCACACTGATAGCGGTCGGTATCGCGAAGTTTGTGTTCGATCACTACAAGGGAGTTCTTGAAAAGCTGCCGGGATCGGAATCACTCTCTTTGCGTTATGACCCGAAAGGGGCAATCGGTAGTCCCGAGGAGCGGTTGTTTTTCCGTGTCCTCAGAGATGCCGTTGGTGCGAACGCCGCGATCTTCATGAAGGTTCGGCTTGCCGACGTCGTCACGCCGGCACGGGGCC
>JAZFZN010000176.1:0-2298 GCA_036475515.1 Gammaproteobacteria bacterium | reverse complement strand
TGGGAGGTTTGAAGCAGCCGATGGAGGAACACTGTTTCTCGACGAAGTTGGAAATCTGTCGCTCGATGGGCAAGCCAAGCTGTTGCGGGTTTTGCAGACTGGTGATTTCGAGCGTCTCGGTAGCAATCAGACACGTCGTGTGAACGTGCGTGTGATCAGTGCCACGAATACTGATCTGAACGCAGCTATTTCGGAAGGAAGGTTCCGGCAGGATCTGTACTACCGATTGAACGTCATTGAAATCGCTGTGCCACCACTGGCCGAACGCCCTGATGACATCGTGCCGCTCGCCGGGTTCTTCCTGCAATCCGAGCACCGGCTGGCGCCCGACGCCCGCCAGGCGTTGCTTGCGCATGACTGGCCGGGCAACGTACGTGAACTGCGTAACCGCATACAGCGAGCCCTGCTTCTCGCTGCGGACAAGGACATCCGTGCGTCGGAACTGGATCTGTCGACCACAAGCCCGGCCCACACACGGGAACTGGGTCGTGCGGAGATCGAGACCGCCATGGATCAAGCCGATGGTGTGGTCGCCAAGGCGGCACGCGAGCTCGGCATGAGCCGCCAGGCTTTGTACCGACGTCTGCAGAAACACGGGATCGTGAAAAGCTAATCTACAACGGGCCGTCCGGCCTTCGCTAGAATGACGCACGGTTAAAGAGAGCGTCACCGGTGAAGAAACGATTCTCGCTCGAGGGAAAACTCGCTTTTGTCGTCACTGTGGCGATGGCTGTTGCGGTCGGCATAGCCGTCCTGATCGCCAGCCACGTGGACCAGTTCTGGCTCGCCTGGCTGTTGGGCGTGCTCGCCGGCGTGCCAGTGGTCCTGATTATTCTCCATCGCTACATGAAACCTGTGCGCCAGTTGTTGCTCGCGCTTGCTGATGGACTATCCAGTTTTCGTGACGCTGATTTCACCGTTTCGGTCGGGGCAGAGCGCGACGACGAACTCGGCGACCTGACCCGTCTATACAACTCCATTGGCGCAACCTTGCGAAACGAACGTTTGGAGCTGAATCAAAGAGAACTGTTGCTCGACACGGTTATTCAAAGCACACCCGTCGCAACCGTGCTTGTCGACGCCCGCGGTAGAGTTCTGTACAGCAATACCGCAGCACGCGGGATGCTTGCCCATGGGAAAAAACTGGAGGGTCTGGAGTTCGCGAAAATCATTGAGCAACTACCGACACCGCTGCGGGAAGCCGCAGAAAACAACCGTGACGGTCTCTACACGATCGACGACGCAAACGAACAGGATACCTACCATCTTTCCGTCAGACACTTCGCTTTGAACACACAGACGCACAAGCTCTACTTGTTCAAACACCTCACGCGGGAAATGAACCGCAGGGAAGTGGCAACCTGGAAGAAGGTCATCCGTGTGATCAGCCACGAACTGAACAACTCCCTGGCACCTATTGCGTCTCTTGCACACTCCGCTTCGACGATCGCCGAGCGCGGCGATACGGATCAACTCCAAACCGTCTTTGCAACCATTGGGGAACGCGCGGACTATCTCCAGGCGTTTATCGATGGTTACGCGAGCTTTGCAAGGCTGCCGCTACCGAAACCTGAATCGATTATCTGGGAAGACTTTGTCGGAAGTTTGCGACAAACCATGCAACTTCAGCTGGATGGTGATTTACCAGCTCGAACCGGAAGCTTTGATCCTGCACAAATTCAGCAGGTTTTGATCAACCTTCTTAAGAATGCGCACGAGTCGGGCTCGCCCGCTGACGAAGTGCGCCTTAGCATCGTGATGCGACCGGATGGTGCTCGTCTTGTCATCACCGATCGTGGCCAAGGGATGTCGGAAGAAGTGTTGCACAGCGCGTTGTTGCCGTTCTACTCGACCAAGCAAAGCGGGACCGGTCTCGGTCTACCGCTGTGCCGCGAAATCGTCGAGGCACACGGAGGACGCCTGAGCCTTGCGAACCGGGATGGCGGTGGGCTCAGGGTCGAATTGTGGATTCCCGAACAGCTCAGTACTGAGCCTGTTCGAGCTTCAGATTCTTTGAGTTGACGACGCATTCGTATGGCGTTTCGCGTCGGGAATTGCCAATGTTGATCACTACGATCCCGCTGATCTTGCGTCGCTTCCAGGCCATGTCACTGACCGACAGACTGTAAAACTGAACGGTTCCGGCACCGTAACGCTCAACGACCCGGCGATGAATCTCCCCCTGGCAGACTTGTGCGACCTCCGGCACCGGCTCAGGCTCAGACAAGGAACCATCTATGACCTTGTAATCGATGGAAGCGAGTTCCCGGGACCGGACATTCAGTTCACATTCGTAAC
>JAZFZN010000175.1:0-6448 GCA_036475515.1 Gammaproteobacteria bacterium | reverse complement strand
AATATGTTCCTTTTCCGTTAGCTCGTAGCATGACTTGTTCTCCTGCCCGAATACTCGGCGGACATTGTCCCTCTCCGGATCACGCGCCATTTCGCAGGGATGCGTGTCTTGTAGGCCAAACGCAATGATCGCAGTCGCGACGAGGGAAATGAGCAGTGCAGCGATGACAGGTAAGACTTCTCCGTAAATAGTAGCCGCGAGAAGGCCGGCGAGTGCTGGGCCGATCACGAAACCCAGGTTTCCGGATATCGCCATCTTTCCGAAGTCTGCGCTGCGATGTGCGTCATCGGTAATGTCGGCGAGATAGGCGATAGCCACCGACACATTGCCACCGGTGAGTCCGTCCGCAGCGCGCGCGATTAATGCGATAACAAGGGGAAGTGTCAGTGTGAAGCGACCAAGTGTCCCGGAGTCAACATCGACGAGTGTTGTCATCGGCACAAAAAACGCAGTCAGAAAGAGTGCCCAGGAAAACAAGGTTCCGATTTGACTCAGTAACAGGATTGGTTTGCGTCCAAACCGATCAGACCAACGTCCGAGGACCGGGGCACCGATGAGCTGAAAGAACGAATACGTAGCGCCAAGCAAACCAAAGATCAGCGCATTGCCGCCCCACCGCGTAACCAGGTACACGAGAAACGGCAACACGATGCTGAAACCGAGCGTACCGACGAAGTTCACCACCAGGATTGGCAGCAGCGCTGCCCTCCTCTCCCCGCTCGCATCCGTCGTTTTCCCGCCCATGGCGTTCACCGGTCGTCAAGCCCCGACATCGTCCCGGGCATCTTGCTCGAACAATTCCTCCAGCTGCCTTGCAGCCGCTTTTGCCAACTCCTGCATCTTTTCATCGTCGTTGTACATGTCGCGGTGTGCATACAGCCTTTGCAAATCGTGTTCCTTGAAACGTTCGACCGAGCGCTGCGCCGCATCCTCAGAGAAACCAAGTCCTTTGAGGACCTCCTTTGACAGATCGAGTGCAGAGAGAAAAGTCTCGCGACGCAGTGCTTCGACACCGAGGTCCATCAGTTGATGTGCATGCTTACGGTCCCGCGCGCGGGCATATACCTTCATATTCGGGAAACGTGAGCGCACAAGTTCGGCTGTTCGCAAGGAGACGGACGGATCGTCGATTGCGAGGATAAATATTTTTGCGTGATCTGCACCGGCGGCCTCCAGCAGATCGCGTCTGGACGTATCACCGTGATAGATCTTGTTGCCATATTTCTTGACGAAGTCCACCTGTTCCTGAGAGCGCTCTAGAGCGGTGAACGGAATTTTCTTTGCCGCCAGTATTCGCCCGATGATTTGGCCGAAACGTCCAAATCCTGCGATGATGACCGGGTTGTGCTTGACGTCTGGCACTTCATAATCATCTGCTGAACTCGGACGTGGCGCAGACAGACGATCATCGATAAACAACAGCAAAGGTGTCACAGCCATAGAAAATGAAACGATGACGGTGAGTAAATCGACCGTCTCTTTGCTCAGCACGTTAGCGCTTAATGCGGAACCAAAGATAACGAAAGCGAATTCTCCGCCTTGGGACAGCAACAAGCCGAGACGTCGTGCCGCACGTGTTTCGAGACCACTTCGCTTACCCAGACCGAACAGAACAACGAACTTGATCGAGATCAGCACGAGTACGCCGGTGGCGACCTGCCACGGTTCAGCGACAACCAGTCCGAGATTGATCGCCGCCCCAACCGAAATAAAGAACAATCCAAGCAACAGTCCTTTGAACGGTTCGATGTCAGCCTCGAGTTGATGTCGAAACTCCGAGTCTGCAAGCAGTACACCTGCGAGAAACGCGCCGAGTTCCATCGACAAACCGGCTATCTCCATCAGATAGGCAGTACCCAATACGGTAAGCAATGCGGTCGCCGTCAGGATTTCACGGACCTTTGCCAGGGCGGCAATCCGCAGCACATGACGCAGGAGGAACCGGCCGACGATCACGACGATGGCCAGCACCAGGATCGCTCGGAGAACAGCAGGCAGTAATGTGTCACTCCCGATGTGATGTGCGCCGAGCAGCGGCACAAGCGCGATCAGGGGGACCGCGGCAAGGTCCTGGAACAACAGGTTTGCAAATCCGATACGTCCGTAACGTGTGGTCAGTTCACCCCGTTCGGCCATCAGCTGCAGGGCAAATGCTGTCGAGGAGAGCGCCATCACCAGTCCGATCAGAGCAGCGTGGATCACCGTTGCGCCGGTAAACCACACCGCAACGGCAAGCAGCACACCTGTGATCAACCACTGGGCAGCGCCAAAACCAACGATCGCGCGTCGCAGTGCCCACAACCGCGACAATTGCAGCTCGAGACCGATCACGAAGAGCAGCATGACGACGCCGAACTCCGCGAAACGCATGATCGTTTCCGTATCCTCGATCAGGCCCAGGGACCACGGACCAATCACGACACCTGCGGTGAGATATCCAAGCACCGCTCCCAGTCCCAGACGTCTGAACAACGGTACGGCGATAATGGCAGCGAGCAGAAAGATGATTATTTCGTCGAGTAGATTCATGGTGCTTCGGTCCGTCTGATTGCCGGATCAGTTTGCCCCAGAACGTTGACCGGAGCGACAGTGAACCCGTGCAGACCGGATCGGTCTGTCAGAGGTAGACTTCCGGGCAACGAGAGAGTGGTGGATGAGATGAAAGACGCACTTCTGTGGTTTGCGTTGGTTGTCCTGTTGGTCGTCATCGGCTTCGCGATTTTCTATCAGGTCCGAGAACCCGGTGATCAGCCCGTGCCCGAGGGTGTCGTACAACCGGCCGAACCGGCACCGGTCGTTCCCGAACCGGTCGACGAACCGTTGCATCCGGTTCCCGAACCGGTTGCGTCCGAAGAGCCTGCGATTCCCCTGCTCCCGATTGACGAAAGCGACGCCGCGACGCGCCAATCACTTTCCGACGCTTTCGGGGCGGAATCAGTCGCTCAGTTCCTGGTCCCCGAGAGTGTCATTCGACACATTGTCGCGACGGTCGACAATCTGCCACGAGAGGAACTGTCTGACGAGCTGCGTCCGGTCAAGGCGACACCGGGCCGTTTTCAAGTTTCCGGAAGTGAAGAAGCGCCAACGCTCGATCCCGCAAACTACGCACGTTACGACGCGCTTGTGCAGCTGCTCGATTCAACCGATACGGCGCAGATTGCCGCGCTGTACTTCCAGCTCTATCCGTTGTTCCAGCAGGCGTATGTGGAACTCGGCTATCCGGACCAGTATTTCAATGACCGCCTGGTGGAAGTGATCGACCATTTGCTCGCGACACCGGAGATCGAAGGGCCGATCAGACTGACGCGACCCAAAGTTCTGTATCAATACGCGGACGAGAATATCGAAGAACGATCGGCCGGTCAGAAACTGCTGATTCGCATCGGCCCCGCAAATGCCGCTGTCGCCAAAGCAAAACTGCGGGAGATCCGTAGCGAAGTATCCGGCCAGAGGCCGGCCCCCTGACGCCGATCGTGCGTGTGTTCAGTGAGCGATGTGCTCCGGGCGGATGCCAATCCCAATCAATCGTGCCGGTATTCGTCTCAGACGCGGATGTTTGGCAAGCATGCGCAAGGGCCACGGAGTTTGCAGAGCCGATTCGGTTTCCAGTACTCGCGCGATGACACGGTCCTGGATCATTACCTGCATGTGTTGGGTGATACGTGTCGGCAACATGCGTCGTTTCTGGACACGCGCCAGGTCTGCATCGGTCAACCGGTTTTCGCTCAGCGGTTTCGCCAGGCGGTTGGACGCGGCGACCGCATCCTGAATCGCCAGATTGATCCCGACCCCACCGACCGGCGACATCGCGTGCGCGGCATCGCCAATGCACAAAAAACCACTTCGGTACCAGCGTTTCAGACGATCGACGCGCACCGTCAGCAGTCTGACCTGATCCCACGACGCGATTTCGTCGGCCCGTTCGGCTGCCCACGGGACTAGTTGTGCAAAGTCTTTTCTGAATGCGTCAAGACCAGCCTCCTTGACCCTTTCTGCCGAGCCTTTCGGGATCACATAGCCGCATTGCCAATAGTCGCTGCGATTCAGCAGAACGAAAATTCTGCCCGTATCAAAACGCCCCATCGGCGTTTGTGGATCCGTCGCATGACGTGACACCTTGAACCACAGCACATCGATGGGTGCACCGAGTTGTTCGACTTCCAGACCCGCTTTGTCGCGAAGCACAGAAGTTCTGCCGTCCGCGCCGACGACGAGGTCGGCAAGGAACTCCGTGTTCCCCTCGTCGGTTTCCGCGCGCACACCCACAATGCGATCAGAATCATCACGGATCAGATCAGTTGCCTTGGTTAGCATATGCAGCTCGAACCCCGGGTATCCGCGCGCCTCGTCCGCCAGGAAATCCAGAAAATCCCACTGGGGCATCAACGCGATGAACTTGCATTGAGTCGGCAGGTGAGTGAAGTCACCGACAGTGATCAATTGGTCGCCGACCTGCGCGGCAAGCTGCCGTGCTTTCTGATGGGGCAATTCGAGAAAGCGTTCGAGCACCCCCAGTTCATGCATCAGTTCCAAGGTTGACGGATGGATCGTGTCGCCCCTTAAATCGCGCAGGTAATCAGCATGCTTTTCCAGAACCGTGACACGTAATCCGGCCCGTGCAAGCAACAAACCGAGCATCATCCCGGCAGGGCCACCACCGGCAATACAGCAATGTGTTCTGGATTCAGCCACTGTTTCTGTAGTCGGCTCGTGACCGCGGTGCCGGTCATATTACTCGATTTGATTTGCATACTCGACCCGGTGGTCTAGGGTTTGTGTAATACGGAGGATCCTCAATGACATTGAATGAACAACAACTCGAAATGTGTGCATCCAGCCGCTGGGATTTTTCAGATCTATCGGCGGTGTTTTTGAATTGCACCCTGAAACGCAGCCCTGAGTTGTCGCACACGCAGGGGCTCATCGACATCTCGTCGGCAATCTTCGAGAAAAATGGCATGTCCACGGAGGTTCTCAGACCCGTAGACTATGACATCGCGTACGGTGTGTATTCGGACATGACGGAACACGGCTGGAGCGCTGACGAATGGCCACAGATCCTTGACAAAGTGCTGGCGGCGGACATTTTGGTGCTTACGACACCGATCTGGCTCGGCGAAAAGTCCTCCGTCTGCACGAAGGTCATCGAACGTCTGTATTCAGCATCCGGACAACTCAACGATGAGGGTCAATATGCCTACTACGGTCGGGTCGGTGGTTGTCTGATTACCGGCAACGAGGACGGTGCAAAGCACTGTGCAATGAACATTCTGTATTCGCTGCAGCATCTGGGTTACGTGATACCCCCGCAGGCCGATGCCGACTGGCTCGGTGAAGCCGGTCCCGGACCGTCCTATCTAGACCCTGGCTCGGGAGGACCGGAAAACGATTTCACCAATCGAAACACAACCTTCATGACCTGGAACTTGATGCATCTGGCACGGATGCTCAAAGACGCCGGCGGAATCCCGGCACATGGCAATCAGCGTTCAGAATGGGATGCGGGGTGTCGTTTCGATGCGCCGAATCCGCTGTACCGTTAACAGCCCATGAATATAACCACGGTACTGATCGTAGCAACTGCGTTGCTGGCCTACGGTCTGTTCAGCAACAAGATTCAGGGAACGAGTCTTACCGGGCCGATGTTGTTCGCGGCATTGGGGTTATTGATCGGCCCGACCGTTTTCGATCTGACCCAGATGCAGATCACGAACGCTGGTCTGCACGTGCTGGCGGAAATCACACTCGTGCTGGTGTTGTTCTCCGACGCGGCGAGCATAGACCTCAAGCAGCTACGACGCGATCACAATCTGCCGTTACGCATGCTGGTAATCGGCATGCCGTTGACGATCATATTGGGAACGCTGGCCGCGTTCTGGTTGTTTCCCGGTTTCGGTGTCTGGGAAGCAGCGCTGCTGGCAGCGATCCTAGCGCCGACGGACGCAGCGCTTGGCATGTCCGTGGTGGCGGATCCCGTTGTTCCGGTACGCATCCGTCAGACTCTGAACGTCGAAAGCGGATTGAACGACGGGATCGCCCTGCCCTTTGTGTTGGTGTTCGCTGCCCTGGCGAGTGCAACAGCAGATGTTCCGGACCAGAGCTACTGGGTCCGCTTTGCGCTGCTGCAAATCGCTCTCGGTCCGGTCGCAGGTATCTTCGTTGGTTACATCGGTGCGCGGCTGGTCTCCAAGTGTTATGCACGCCAATGGATGAACGAGAGTTCCGAAGGTGCGATTGCACTCGCGCTGGCGTTCGGTGCCTATGCGGCCGGCGAGCTGATTCACGGAAACGGTTTTATCGCGGCATTTGTCGCCGGACTGACCTTCGGCAACACTCTGCAACGTAAATGCGAATACCTCTACGAATTCGCGGAGTCAGAAGGAATGATCCTGATCCTGCTGACCTTTGCCGCGTTCGGGGTCGTGTTGCTGCCGGAAGTGATCGGGCA
>JAZFZN010000174.1:0-2329 GCA_036475515.1 Gammaproteobacteria bacterium | reverse complement strand
TCGACACCGCTGATGCGGAGTTTGCGTCGCCGCCGAACGCGCGCGGTCTGATCCGGCGCGCCGTGGTCGAGATGCTCTGGCGTGCTCATATTTTAGGCGTCGTGCACCTTCCGTGACGCTCCTAGCTTGCCTGATGTTACTGAAAACATTCGGCTCAGGCCACCGAACGGTCCACAGACAGCTGCGCAAATCCCTGATTTGGAATGGGTCTTTGCCAGCCGGCCAAACCGTTGTCAACCGCACACGATTTCGGGCGTTTTGGGAATCGGGACACGAAATTCACACGGGGAGTACACCCATGTCCAGATTCAGCACAGAGGCGCCGTTTCGGTCGTTGGGCCACTGGTTTGCCACCGGTCTGCTCGTCCTGTTCGGTATTGCCGGTTGCGGTGGTGGCGGATCGGATTCGGGCAACCAGGCAGGCGATCCACTGCAAAAAGCCTGTGATCCGCAGGCGGCGGACGCCGAAGACAACTGCGGTACCGTTTTTGTCGGCCTGACCGATGCGGAGGGCGATTTCGCGAACTACAGCGTCGACATTGTTTCGCTGAAACTCGAAAGAGCCGATGGAATGACGGTCGAGACGATGCCGCAAAGCGGACGCATCGACTTCACCCAATATCAGGACCTGACCGAATTCTTCACCGCGGCTTTCGTGCCACCGGGGGTCTACGTCGCCGGCAGCATTACGCTGGACTACACGAACGCGGAAGTGTTCGTCCAGGTCGGTGACAGCGCCGTTCAGGCGGACGTCGTCGATATCGATGGCAATCCCCTTGGCGTCTATGAACTCGACATCCGTCTGGAAGATCGACGCAAGCTGCTCGTTGCGCGCGGCATACCGTCGATACTGACGGTCGATTTCAACCTGACAGCTTCACACAGTGTTGATACCAGCGTCGATCCACCACGGGTCACTGCCGAACCATTTCTGATCGCCGATCTGGATCCGGTCGATTACAAGCAAATCCGGTTGCGTGGTCCGTTGCTTGCTGTCCAACCGGACGCTAACGCATACACGATCGCGGTACGGCCCTACCACTTGCGCGACGGTCGTTTTGGACGCGTTCGCGTACACACCGGCGAACGGACGACCTTCGAGATCAACGGTGAAATGTTCGAGGGTGCGGCCGGTATCGCCGCGATGGTGACCCTGGAAGAACTGACACCGACAGTTGCCTTTGGGGTGCTCGATGTCTTTGCACGCCGGTTCAACGCAATCCACGTGTTCGCGGGTTCCAGTGTCCCCGGACACGGTTATGACGTGGTACGCGGGAACATCGTAGCCCGCGAAGGCGACATCTTGACCGTGCGTGGCGCAACCGTGATCAAGAGTGACGACAGCGGTCAGATTCAAAGCATCGTGTTCAACGACAACGTCACGGTTCAGGTCGGTCCCGAAACGAAAGTGCTCAAGACCGGCGACCTGAATATGGATCACGACATCGGCGACCTTTCGGTGGGCCAGAAAGTCTGGGCGTTTGGTGAGCTGACCTCTGCAATAGCGGGTGAACTGGAACTCGACGCAACCGAAGGACGTGTGCGCATGCTGGTCACACGGGTGTCCGGTTTGCTGAACAGCACCAATCCTGGTGAGATCGAAATGACCGCGCAGCACTTCGACGGTCGCCCGGCTGGATTGTTCGACTTCTCAGGAACCGGTGTGTCGTCTGCCGACGACGCCAACCCCGATGAGTATGAAGTCGAAACCGGCAACCTCGGAACCGGCAGCCTGGCCGCCGGTGATCCCATACGCGTGTTCGGGTTCGTGACGCCATTCGGAACGGCGCCACTGGATTTCGAGGCTTACACGATCGTCAACTTCAGCGAAGCACGCGCGCGCCTGGCCATCGGCTGGCCGCAAGGCACGCCGACTCCGTACACGAACATCGGTGAGGACGGCATACTGCTGGATCTCACCAATCCGGAGATCGGGATACGCCATCACATCATCCAAGGCGGTGTGTTCACAGACCTGCTGAACCTGGGCGCATCTCCAAACATCGTGCCTTCCGAAGAAGGTCCGACGGTTTTTGCGATCAAGCAAGGCCATACGGTGCAGGTATTCTTCGACTGGAACCTGTTCGTGTCCGATCTAGCCGCGCGGCTCGATGGCACGACCGAAGCAAAAGGCATGCATGCGGTCGGGGGCTACGACAACATCAATAATGTATTCACTGCGAAGCGCATCTGGGTACACCTCGAATGACGCGCGAAACTGGAAGAGCCCGTGTCGATCCCGGCACGGGCTCTTTTTTTCGTCGCACGTTGAGTGATGTGGAGTGCGCACCACTCTCGGAAACGAAGTCTAAAGTCCGCGCAACCAGTT
>JAZFZN010000173.1:0-7272 GCA_036475515.1 Gammaproteobacteria bacterium | reverse complement strand
TGCCACTTCACCCTGGGCGTACGCAAGACCTGCAAAGAGCAGGCATCCCAGCGATACTGTGGCGCACAGTCGAGTTTTCACGCAAACCCCCGTTCGAAATCGCGCGGCGCAGGAAGCGCCGGCCGCGGGACGGCAGATTGTACACTATCGCCCCGCAGGGACACGACGCGCCATGAGTGTCTACAACGAGGCAAAGTTCATCAAAAGCGCCGCTGGTGCAGATGGTTTCCCGGCCGATCGTGGTCGTGAAGTTGCGGTCGCCGGACGTTCAAACGCCGGCAAGTCGAGCGTCATCAACGCGCTGTTGGGGCGTCGGGCGCTCGCGAGAATCTCGAAAACACCCGGTCGCACACAATTGATCAACTTCTTCGAACTTTCCGAAGACACACGGCTGGTCGATCTGCCCGGCTATGGATTTGCCAAAGTGCCAAGAGCAGTGCAGGAAGGCTGGCGCACACTGATGAACAGCTATTTCGGCAACCGCGAATCGCTGACCGGTTTGCTCGTGGTCGTCGATATCCGCCGCTCCCTGACCGAACTCGATGGTCAGATGCTCGCCTGGGCCGAGGCAGCCGGTTGTCCGGTGCATGTCCTGCTGAACAAAGCGGACAAGCTCAAACGCGGAGCCGCGGCGACGGCCTGTCTCGAGGCTCGTGACGGGCTCCGGGAGGTCGATGGCGCCACGGTCCAGCTCTTCTCGTCGACGAAGAAAACCGGACTCAATGAGGCCCGCAGGGTCCTGGATGAGATGCTGAAACCCTGATTCTGCGGGATCTCGGGGCCGACGTCCGTGGACGGAACTTTCTGCGGCACTGCGCAATCCAACCTAAGGAGCGCCATTTGACGCTCGCCCGCTTTCTTCCCTGAGCGGGCTGGCAGCCCGGTTTCCCCAAGCCGGGTGAAGAAGCTCGCCCCGGTGCCCCCCTGAAAGACACCGGGGCTTTTTTTTAGACCCCAATTTAGTGGGCCTCGTCCCAGTTGGTGCCGGACCCGACGTCGACTTTCAGTGGCACATCTAGAGTTGCGGCGTCCGCCATGTGTTTCGTGACCTCTTTCGAGACCGTGTCCACTTTGTCTTCCGCCACCTCAAGCACCAGTTCGTCATGAACCTGCATGATCAACCGCGCATCGACGCTGGCGTTTGACAACCAGTCCTGCACCGAAATCATCGCTCGTTTAATGATGTCGGCCGCGGTTCCCTGCATCGGTGCGTTGATCGCGCTGCGTTCAGCGTACTGACGACGCTGGTAGTTGCGTGCGTGGATCTCCGGCAGATACAAACGTCTTCCAAACACGGTTTCGACGTAGCCCTGGTCACGTGCTTGTTGTCGCGTGTTGTCCATGTACTCTTTGACGCCCGGATAGCGTGCGAAATAAAGATCGACGTAGTTCTGTGCTTCATCGCGATCGATTCCGAGCTGACGCGCCAGACCGAACGCAGACATGCCGTAGATCAGTCCGAAGTTGACGGCTTTTGCAGAACGGCGTTGCTCTGTAGAGACTTCATCCGGTTCTATCCCAAGCACTTCGGCTGCCGTCGCCTGGTGAATGTCGCGATCTTCGGCGAAGGCGTTCAACAGCCGTTTGTCTCCGGACAAATGCGCCATGATGCGCAGTTCGATCTGTGAATAGTCCGCGGCGAGTAATCGATATCCGTCGGGTGCTATGAATGCCTGACGTATGCGTCGCCCTTCCGCGTTGCGCACGGGGATGTTCTGCAGGTTCGGATCGGACGACGCGAGGCGACCGGTGACCGCAACTGCTTGGTGATACGAGGTATGCACCCGACCGGTGTTCGGGTTGACCTCTCTGGGCAAGGTGTCGGTGTATGTCGACTTGAGCTTCTGCAAGGCACGGTAGTCGAGCACGAGTCGTGGAAGTTGATAGTCTTCGGCGAGTTCTGCGAGAACGTCTTCGGCCGTCGATGGCTGGCCTTTCGGAGTCTTCCGCAAGACCGGAAGGCCGAGCTTGTCGAACAGTATCTCCTGCAACTGCTTCGGTGAGCCAATGTTGAACGGACCACCAGCGACTTCGTGCGCCTTGGTTTCGAATTCATGCATCTTGTCGGCGAATTCCCGGCTCAGACGCGACAACAGATCCGTGTCGAGCAACACGCCTGTTTCTTCCATGCGGGTCAGCACGCCGATCAACGGTCGTTCTATGTCTTCGAACAGCGTTTCGAGCGATGGTGTGTTTTCGAGCTGTGGCCAGAGTTTTTCGTGAAGACGCAATGTGATGTCGGCGTCTTCCGCCGCATATGGCCCCGCCTGTTCCAGCGCAACCTGGTTGAATCCGATCTGCTTGGCGCCACGACCGGTGACTTCCTCGTACTTGATCGGCGTCAATCCGAGGTATTTCTCGGCGATCGAGTCCATGTCGTGTCGCGTTGCCGTGCTGTTCAAGACATAGGATTCCAGCATCGTGTCGTACCGGATACCGGCGAGGTTGATTCCGTAGCGTAGAAATATGTGGGCGTCGTACTTGATGTGGTGGCCGACTTTGTTTTTCTTTGGATCCTCGAGTATCGGTTTCAGTTTTGCGAGAACCAGATCGGCCGCGAGCTGATCGGGTGCGGCTGGATAGTCGTGCGCGACAGGGACGTAAGCCGCACTGCCGATGTCGACGGAGAACGAAACACCGACGAGTCGGGCCCGCATATAGTCGAGACTGTCCGTTTCAGTGTCGATCGCGATCAGCGGTGCATTCGCGAGTTTGTCTATCCATTGGTCCAATGCCCCTTCCGTCAGCACGGTTTCGTATTGCGCTTCCGGAGCCGCAGGTTCGGTTTTGGCCTGTGTTTCGCGCAACGCACGCAGCAACGACCCGAACTCCATGTTGCGATAAACATCGGTCAGGGTTTCTCGGTCTGGTGCTCGCAATACGAGTGCGTCGAGTGGCGTGTCGAGTTCCACGTCGCAACGGATTGACGCCAGTTTTCGCGAAAGCTCGAGCTGTTCGAGGTTGTCACGCAGGCTCTCGCCGACTTTCCCCTTTATCTCGTCTGCGTGTTCGACGATCGAATCCAGTGTTTCGTATTCGTTCAGCCACTTCGCTGCAGTCTTTGGTCCGACCTTTGGCACGCCGGGGATGTTGTCAGACGTATCACCAACGAGTGCGAGATAGTCGATGATCTGTTCCGGAAAGACATCGAACTTTTTTTTCACTCCCGCGCGATCGAGCGTCGAACCACTCATCGTGTTGACGAGCGTTACACCCTTCTCGACCAGTTGCGCCATATCCTTGTCAGCAGTCGATATGACGACCTCGAAACCTCGTCCGGAGGCTTCCCTCGAGAGTGTTCCGATGACATCGTCCGCTTCGACGCCCGGAACACGCAGTACCGGTAGCCCAAGTGCTTCAACGGTTGCGAGCAACGGATCGATCTGTACGCGGAGATCGTCCGGCATCGGTGGACGCGTTGCTTTGTATTCGGAATACAGTTCGTCGCGGAACGTTTTGCCCGGCGCGTCGAACACCACAGCCACCCTGTCGGTGTCGTATTCCCTGAGCAACTTGTTCAGCATGTTGACGACGCCATAGACAGCGCCGGTCGGCTCGCCTTTCGAGTTCGTCAGGGGCGGCAGCGCATGGAACGCGCGATACAGATAGGCCGTCCCGTCGACCAGGACGAACGGCCCGTTCCCGGAACCGCTAGTCGTCATCTTCTGCGTTGAGTCGTTCTTCCGGGTTTTCGGGCACCGATGGCTCGGTCGGCGGCTGTGCCTGGGGCTCGTCCGGCATGTAAAGCGGGCCTTTGAATCCGCAGCCGACGAGAATCATTCCAAGCGCCAGTAGCGCGATATTTTTCATAATATCCTCGAGCGAGATCGCGGAGTATAACGCAGCACAACGAGCTCATCAGTGGTAGTCTCGGGCAGTTTTCAGTGTAAGTGGAGCACGGATGAACAGCTTGCTTGTCTGGTCTGCGATCGCATTGACTGCACTTCTCGGTGTGATTGCATTCATCAGGGGGCTGGCCATGATTGCGCGCGGCCGAGTCATGGGCGCTGGAATTCGCGCAGTATTCGGTGTCGCGCTCATCGGTCTCGCAACCTTTACTGCCCTGGTCGCACTGAATCTGGCGACGTACTACAACCTCACTTCCGAGCAAACGGTAGTAGAACTGACTTTCGAACAAACCGGACCACAACGCTTCAAAACGTGGGTACGTTTTCCGGACGGGACATTCAAGGAGTTCGCACTGGCCGGTGACGAGTGGCAGTTCGATGCGCGTGTTCTGAAGTGGGACGATCGTCTGACCGCCATCGGGTTCGAATCGTTATACCGACCGGATCGTCTCAGCGGGCGTTTTACGGAAGTGATTGACGAAACGCAGCAACCGCACACCGTTTACAAGATCGCGGAGCATTCCGGTGTGGACTTGTGGAAGTTGGCGCAAGACTACGGTCACTGGATCGACTTCGTCGATGCAAGTTACGGAAGCGCAACCTATCTGCCGATGACCGACGGTGGACGCTATACCGTTACGATGGGCGCAACCGGGCTGATATCGCGTCCCGAGAACGAGCCGGCCGAAGAAGCAGTCGCACGCTGGGATTCCGACTAGCGTACTTCCATGCCCGCGATCAGTTCATGACCGATTGCGGTCACCTCCCGTACGAGCAATTCGAAGTCTGACCGCCGGCTGCGGAAGCCGCCGATCGGTCAGGCCGCTTGACTTGCACGTTGTTCCATCGCCGGTATGCTGCAGACTCTTTGTCGAATGGGACGACGATGAACCGCGAAGTGGAAAACACGCGACTGGAAACCGTCGAGGTTGAAACCGGACCCGATCCGCAGGCCGCTGTGATCTGGCTGCACGGACTCGGCGCCGACGGACACGACTTCGAACCGATCGTGCCGCAGCTGGGTCTCGAAACACCGGTCCGATTTGTATTTCCACACGCACCGATGAAGCCGGTGACGATCAACAACGGGATGGTCATGCGTGCGTGGTACGACATACTTTCGCTGGATCGCGACTCTGCACAGGATGAGGCGGGCATCCGTGAAAGTGCAGCTTTACTCGAAGCGCTGATCACACGGGAGGAAGAACGCGGGATCGCGGCCTCGCGTCTCGTGCTTGCAGGTTTTTCGCAGGGTGGTGCGATTGCGCTTCAGGCGGGTCTGAGACACAGGGAGCGCCTTGCCGGGATCATGGCCTTGTCGTCCTGGCTGCCGCTGGCCGACAGCCTTGATAACGAACGGTCTGAAGCCAATTCCGACACACCGGTGTTCATCGCACACGGTTTGTTCGATCCGATGATCCCGGTGTCACTCGGATCGCAGTCAAAGGAATTGCTGGAAGCCCGGGGATATTCGGTGGAGTGGCACAGCTATCCGATGCTGCACGCTGTCTGTCCCGAAGAGATCAACCACATTGCGGACTGGCTGAAACACGTGTTGACGTGAAAGTTCTGGTCATCAGTAACTACGCCCCGGCGGTTCACCAGGTCCGTCCGGAAGCGGAGATGATCATTGGTCTGAAAGAGCGCGGCGTGGATATGGAAGTCATGACACCGGCCAGCTGCTGGTATGCAAAGCGCATGGAGGATCATGGCATCCACATCTATGACTGTCTGCCTCGGGGGAAATTCGACCGACAGGCGATCAGATTCATCCGCAGGGCCCTCAAGGACGGCCGACACGATATCCTGCACGCATTCAACAGCCCGGCGATCGCGACCGGTATCTGGGCGTCGATGGGTCTGCCCGTGAAGGTCGTAACCTATCGCGGCCAGACCGGCAACGTGAGTCGTTACAACCCGGGTTGGTATCTGACACACCTCAGTCCGCGTGTCGACAAGATCATCTGTGTCGCCGATGCGGTACACCAGGATCTCCTGCGTCACGTCTTCGATCCGGACAAACCGATAACGGTCTATAAAGGCCACGATCTTGCGTGGTACGAAGGCGCGCAGCCGGTAAACCTGGAAGACTACGGTGTCCCATCGGACGCTTTCGTCGTCGGTGTCGTTGCAAACCAGCGACCGCGTAAAGGTCTGTCGGTGCTGATAGAGTCTGCACGCTTTCTGCCTGTCGATGCGAACATACGTTTTCTGTTGATCGGACGTGGTACGGACAGTGAAGACGTGGCGAAAAGGATTGCAGCAACACCGGCGCCCGAGAAATTTCACACTTTTGGTATACGCGACGACGTGTTGTCATTCGTCGCATCCTGTGACGCGACCGTTCTGCCTGCTTTGCGGCGCGAAGGCCTGCCAAAGACCGTCATCGAATCGATGGCACTCGGTGTGGCGCCGATAGTGACGGCGACCGGTGGCAGCGCTGAGCTGATCGTCGATGGCAAATCCGGCCTCGTCGTCCCGCCAGGGGATGCGGGTGCGATCGCGAAGGCGATCGAGACGCTGTACGAGGATCGGGAACGCACCGCCGAGATGGGTCGGTTGGCGAAACAGCGTCTGGCTACTCACTTCCGCTTGGAGGATTCGATCGAACAGACGCTGGCGGTCTACAGATCCGTGCTCCAGTGAAGCAACATCAAAAGTTTTCGATCGCGACCGGTTCTATGTCGTCGTTGGGTTTGAAACCAAACATTTTGGAATAGAAGTAGTACTCCGCTTCGAGCGCGCGGCGAATGTTTCCGAAATGACGGAAGCCGTGTCCCTCTTCTTCGAACTCAATGCTGGCCATCGGAACACCGGTTCTTCGAAGCGCGTCGGTCATGCAACGCGTTTGTGACGGTGGAACGACTTTATCCTTCAGTCCCTGGAAAAAAATGACCGGACAACGCAGTCTGTCGGGGTGATTCACCGGCGACCGTTCCCGATACACGTTGCGCATTTCGGGATAAGGGCCGATCAGCTGATCGCCATAGCGTGTTTCGAACTTGTGAGTGTCGTTCAGCAAGGTTTCCGCGTCGGCTACGCCATAGTAGCTGGCGCCGGCGTGGAACACGTCGTGGACGCTCAGAGCACGAAGGACCGTGAAACCGCCGGCGCTGCTGCCGCTGATCGCGACCCGATCCGCATCGACCTGCCCGGTCTCGACCAGATGCCGCACGCCTGCGACACAGTCCTCGACATCCGCGATACCCCACTGTCCATAGAGCAGACGCCGGTACGGGCGACCATAGCCCGTGCTTCCCCGGTAGTTCACGTCCAGGACCGCAAAGCCACGGCTCGTCCAGTACTGAATCCTCAGGTCCAGACCATCGTCCGTCGAAGCTGTCGGCCCGCCGTGGCACTTGACGAGCAATGGCGGTGTTTCGTGCTTCTTGCCCGAAAAGCCGTCGTTCTTCGGCGCATAGAA
>JAZFZN010000172.1:0-2033 GCA_036475515.1 Gammaproteobacteria bacterium | reverse complement strand
GAACGATCGCAATCATGGCGAGGATGAACAGAAATACCAGACGGCGGGTGTTACGCCGAGCCTGATCCTGGCGATCGAAGAAGTCCACTTGCTACGAAGACTCCGGACTCAGGTGAAGGAGACTTCCGGTGCCTCGCGTTTTTCAGGTTCGTCGATTTCCAGATGTTCTGCGGCGGCGAAGTTGAACGTCCCGGCGATGACCGAGTTCGGGAATTGTTCGCGTGCGGTATTGTACGTCATCACCGAATCATTGAACGCCTGGCGTGAGAAACCGATCTTGTTTTCCGTACTCGACAACTCTTCCTGCAGGGCGATCATGTTCTGGTTCGCTTTCAGATCCGGGTAAGCCTCCGACAGTGCGAACAGGCGGCCAAGCATCCCGGTCAGCGTTCCTTCGGCTTCGGTCAGTGCGCGGATCGCATCCGGGTCGGACGGGTCGGCGGCGGCGGTCTTTTGCGCGGTTACTGCCATATTGCGTGCCTGAATGACTTCCTCCAGCGTGCCGCGCTCGTGTGCCATATAGCCCTTGACCGCTTCGACGAGGTTCGGGATCAGGTCATGGCGGCGTGTCAGTTGTACGTCGATCTGAGAGAACGCGTTCTTGACCTGGTTTCTCTGCCCCACGAGCCGGTTGTATATGCCGAGCACGAACATCACCAGCGCTACGAGGATTACAAGGAAAATCAGAAAGCCAGTCATTGAGTTCTCCTGTTTCTTGTCGTGGCCGGGCTCGTACTGTGTCGCCCGAGTATAGTACGATTCGCCGATGCCCGATCGAAGTGTCATTATTATTGGCGGCGGCCACAACGGTCTTGTGTGCGCCTGCTATCTCGCGAAGGCTGGTTACAAAGTACAGGTGCTTGAACGTCGCGATGTAGTCGGCGGTTGTGCGGTCACGGAGGAATTCCATCCGGGTTTCCGAAACTCGGTGGCAAGTTACACCGTCAGTCTTTTGAATCCGACGGTCACACGCGATCTGAAACTCCACGATCACGGGCTCAAAATCCTGACGCGTCCGATGGCCAACTTCCTGCCGTTGCCGGATGGCAATTGTCTGAAATGGGGCGGTGATCTCAAACAACGCGCCGCCGAGGTTTCACGTTTTTCCAGGAAGGACGCGGAGCGACTGCCCGAGTACGAGGCAAAACTCGATGTCGCAGCGGATGTACTGCGAAGTTTTGTCCTCAAAGCACCTGTTGATCGGGGGGGTGTTGGCGGGCTGTTGAAAATGCTGCAGCTCGCGATCCAGGTCGGCAATCTCGACCGCGCCACCCAGACAGAATTGTTTTTGATGATGACCCGCAGCGCCGGCGATCTTCTTGACGGTTTTTTTGAAACGAATGTTTTGAAAGCCCTGTTCGCATTCGACTCGGTCGTCGGAAATTTTGCCAGCCCGTACATGCCTGGTACGGCTTACGTTTTGCTTCACCACGTGTTTGGTGAAGTCAACGGCCAGAAAGGACAGTGGGGACATGCCGTGGGTGGCATGGGGTCGATCACGCAGGCGATGGCGAGAGAAGCGGAAGCCCGCGGTGTCGAGCTGACGACCGGGGCGGAAGTATCGAGAGTCCACATCGATGAGAAGGGTGTGCGTGAGATCGAGTTGTCCGACGGCCGCACCCTGAAAGCAGACATAGTCGTCGCAAACGTAAATCCGAAGCTGTTGTTCACACAGATGGTCGAAGCCGATGCGCTGGAAGCGAGTTTCCGGGAACGGATGGAGAACTATCGTTGTGCTTCCGGAACCTTCCGGATGAACGTGGCATTGTCAGAGCTCCCGGATTTCACTTGTAGCCCCGGTGAAGGACTTCATCACAGCGCGGGAATCATCATCAATCCGTCGTTGCGCTACATGGAGGAAGCCTACTTCGACGCACGCACGCGTGGATACAGCCGCAAACCGATTGTGGAAATGCTTATTCCGTCGACGGTGGACGACAGCCTCGCACCGAAGGGTGCACACGTTGCCAGTTTGTTCTGTCAGCATTTCAATCCGGAACTGCCGGACGGACGATCCTGGGACGATGTGCGTG
>JAZFZN010000171.1:0-9148 GCA_036475515.1 Gammaproteobacteria bacterium | reverse complement strand
ACCCAGGCTGTGGGTCTCGAAAATCCAGGTCACCTGCCCATCTGAAGGTACTGCCGTTCCGTCGAGACGCGCAGGTTCGAAACGCCATTCGTGCTCCATCACCTCGGCGACTTCATTCCAGAACGCGTCCGCGTGCGCATCCATCAAACGTTGTGACACGTTACGTGTACGGTTGCCGGGACCCGTTGCATGTTTTTCGATAACTTCGAGTTCGTCGATGTTTCCATCTGCGTCGATCGTGAAATGCACCGTGACCCGCCCGCTGACACCACGTGGGACAAACCCGTGCGGATACCCGGGCGCTTCCCGGGAAATCGGAGCGGGTGGCTCAACGTCCGGATCGGACGACTCCAGCGGCATTTCATCGGCATCGATCTCCGCACCGGGCGGAAACCACATGCGTTCGCCGTCAGCCAGCACCCGGGCGCCAGGCAGCAACAACAGGACACACAGCCAGCGGCCGTTTGATCTGAACCAATTCAACATGCGAATCACGAGTTCTCTATACCGAAAATAGATGCCGGTGTCAGCGAATTGAGACCGGGTCTCAGCCAAAAAATTCCGCGATGACCGGTCCAAAACGCTCAAAGTCGACGAGGAACGAATCGTGGCCCTGCAAAGAAGACAGTGCGACGAATCGAACGTCCCGGGACGGCGCATCGAGCAACGCCGCCAGTTCTTGCTGCTGCTCGATCGGGAACAGAACATCGGTTTCGACACCGATGATCAAGACGCGTTCCAAGTTTGTATTTCCAAAAGCGTCCTCGACGCTGCTCCCATGATCGGCCGCATCGAACGCGTCCATGGCGCGGGACAGGTACAGGTAGCAGTTTGCGTCAAAGCTGCCGGTGAACTTCTGCCCGTGAGCTTCCAGATAGGATTCGATCTCGAATTCGTTAGCGAAGTGTGCTTCATCACGTTGCGAGACATCGATACGTCTCCGTCCGAAACGCTGTCGCCACTCCGCCGGTGAACGATAGGTGATCATGCCCAGTTTGCGGGCCAGGCGCATCCCGGCAACGGGTCCAGGCGGTTTGTAATCACCGCCGTTCCAGGCCGGATCGCTGCGAATGATTTCGCGTTGCAGCGAACGGAACGCGATCGCCGACGGTCTGGCGTGTACCCCCGCGGAAATATCCACAAGACCCGCTGCTCCGTCCGGGAACAGAAGTACATATGCGAGCGCACTCATGCCGCCCATCGACGGTCCGACGACCGCATTCAATCGATCGATACCGAGCGAAGAGACGACGTCGTGGCCGGCGCGTGCAATATCTTCGATAGACAGACGCGGAAATGTCAGACGATAGGGTGCGCCGGTTTGTGGATCGATTGAGGCTGGTCCGCTACTGCCAAAGCACGAGCCGACCGAGTTGACATCAATGACGAAGAAACGGCCGGTGTCGATCGGTTTGCCGTCGCCGATCATTTCTTCCCACCAGCCAGGCTCGGGATTCTCGCGGGACGAGGCTGCGTGCGCCGATGGTGAAAGACCGCTGAACAACAATACGGCGTTGTCCGCGGCCGCGTTCAGTTCACCCCAGGTTTCGTATGCAACTTCGAGGACTGACAGTTCGCCGCCAAGCCACATCTCGAACGGACCGCTACTGGTATAGATTCGCGTTGCATCAGCCATGCACATGCCGCCCGGCGGACGGGAACTCAAACGGTCGGCGATTGTGACCAATGGTTCGGGAAATTGCCAGAACAGTCAGTTCGATGCCGAGGTAGAACAGTATTCTTCCCGGATCGCCAAGGCTTCAGGCATCCATGTTTCGAACTGTTCGACGCGTGTAGACGGGGACGGGTGTGTCGACATGAATTCCGGCGGTGTTTGTCCGCCTGCCTCGCCCATACGTTCCCACAACCGGGGCGCCTCCGTCGGGTCGAAACAGGCACGCGCGAGTAACACCAGGCCGATGCGATCCGCTTCCGACTCGTGTTCGCGCGAAAACGGCAGCAGGATTCCGAACTGCGCGCCGACACCAAGCGCGGCGAATACCATGTGTTGTGTCTGGACATCCATGTCACCCAACGCAACGGCCGCCGCCAGCGTCCCCATTTGCACCAATTTCTGGTGCGCCATGCGTTCGGCCCCGTGGCGGGCGATCGCGTGTGCGATCTCGTGGCCCATGACCGTTGCCAGACCATCGTCGTTCGCAGCAACCGGCAGGATTCCGGTGTAGACCGCGACCTTTCCACCGGGCAGTGCAAACGCATTGACCTGCTCGGAATCCAGCAGGTTGTATTCCCAGTCGAACCCGGGATCGACGTCCACTGCCGCGGCCGCGATGCGGCCGCCGATATCCCTGATCAGATCGACGCCGCGACCGGACTCTATGACATCTTCGGTCGCGAGAATCTGTTCATAACTCTGCAGGCCGAGCGCTACTTCCTGTTCGCGGCTGATGTCGACCAGTTGTGCACGGCCGGTCAGCGGAACTTCTTCCCGGTTTGAAAAGTAGTACCAGATGAAATAACCGCCGAACAACAACAATGGAAGAAAACGAATCCAACCGCTGCGTCGCCTTCTGGTTGGTCGCGCTCGACGGTAACGATATACCATGGCCAGCCCTGCGTTTTGTTTTCCTAAAAATAGCAGAAAGAGACCGCGCTCGACGGGGTGCAGGGAGTTACGACTTCTTTCCCTGTTTTTTTATGTGCTTTATCAGACGCTTGCGCTTGCGTTCCTGACGCGGTGTCAGCGGATTTCTGCGTCCGGCGTAGGGATTTTCGCCGGAGCGGAACTCGACACGCACCGGTGTGCCGGAAAGGTCGAAAACATCTCGGAAACGGTTGACGAGATAGCGACGGTAGGATGCCGGTACGCGACCGGTCTGGTTGCCGTGCACGACGATGACCGGCGGGTTACGGCCACCCTGATGTGCAAAACGCAATTTGATCCGACGCCCACGCACCAGCGGTGGTTGATGTGCGACCAACGCGTCGTGTAAGACCCGTGTCAACCGGGGTGTCGGCAGATCGCAGGTCGCCGCCGCGTAGGCGCGGTCGACCGACGGCAACAGATCACCGACGCCGCTGCCGTGCAACGCTGAGATCGAATGGACGCGTGCGAAGGTCACAAACGGCAGCTTGAGGTCGAGTTGGCGGCGCAGGTTGTAGCGTTGGTCGTCGTTCAGACCATCCCATTTGTTGATCGCGATTACGAGGGCGCGACCGCGTTCGAGCACGAGACCCATAAGGCTCGCGTCCTGTTCGGTGATTCCCTCATGCGCATCGAGGACACCGATCACTACGTTGGCCCGGTCGATCGCTTTCAAGGTCTTGATGACGCTGAACTTCTCGATGCCTTGGTTGACTCGGGCCCGGCGTCGCACACCCGCAGTGTCGATCAGTGTGTAGCGTTTGCCGTCGCGTTCGAACGGGATCGCGACCGCATCGCGTGTCGTTCCCGGCTCCTCGTAAGCCAGTTGGCGTTCTTCACCAACAAGACGGTTGATCAATGTCGACTTTCCGACGTTGGGTCGGCCAATCACGGCGATGCGTACACCGGTTTCCGCATCGGGTTCGATTGCGTTATCAGGTAACTGTTCGAGTACCAATTGCATGACATCGGCGACGCCGCCGCCGTGCGCACTTGAAACGCACACCGGTTCGCCGAGACCGAGCGCATGGAACTCGGCCGCAGTCAGATCCGTATCGAGACCTTCGGTCTTGTTGACCAGCAGAGTCACCGGTAGTCCACGCTTTCTGAGCAGTTCGGCGACCTGCTCGTCGGCAGCCGTCATGCCTTCCCGCCCGTCAACCAGGGCGAGTACCCAGTCCGCATCGTCGAGGGCACGCGATGTCTGGTCTGCCATCAGACCGTCGAGGCCGTCCACATCGCCACTCAATCCACCGGTATCGACGACGACGTACGGTTTCGGCCCGACACGGCCGAAACCGTATTGCCGGTCACGGGTCAGCCCGGGCTGCTGTGCAACCAGCGCGTCCCGTGTGCGGGTCAACAGATTGAACAAGGTGGACTTGCCGACGTTGGGCCGACCCACGATGGTGATCACAGGCAACATTGGTCTTGTATCCGGGCCTTGCGACCCGTTCGTTCAGGACGACAGGCCGCAGGATAGCCTATCCGGCCCGCTATTCGGCGTCTGTTGCACGGAATGCGGCGACACGACCCTCGTCGTCGACCACATACAAGGTATCGTTTACGACGAGAGGAGTCGCACTGATACCGGCGCGACCGACTCGCACGCGTCCCAGTTGGCGGCCGTCGGCGCCGGACAACCAGTGCAGATACCCGTCAAAATCGCCTATGACCACCGATGTGCGATACGGCGCCGGTGCACTCAAGGATCGGAAACGAAACGCATTCTGGGTCCACAGCGGGGCTCCGGTTGCGCGAGACAGGGCAATGACCTCGCTGTCCGAGTCAGTGACGTACGCGTGGGTCCAGGTTGCACCGATTCCCGCGTGGCTCGACAGTTCACGGGTCCACAGCGGATCGCCGGTGACGCTCGACAACAGTGCGACCTGGCCCTGATAGCTGACCGCATAGACATCCTGCCCGACAGCCTGCAGATCGGCATCGATATCGACCAGCTGGTCGAGCGGGTTGTTGCCTGTGGGTACCGACAGTGTCGTCTCCCAAAGTTCTTCGCCGGTTTCGAGTCTCACACCGACGACCTGGCCATTGTCGAATCCGCTGACGACGGTGTCGCCGATGATCACTGGCGAACTGCTACCGCGCAGCGACAGACGGGGTACCCGACGTTCGGTGACCCACAGGTCGGAACCGTCCTCAGAAGAAAGGCCGTGCAAACGTCCGTCGACCGAGCGCACAACCACGATGTCGGGACCGACCACCGGAGCGGCCAGCACTTCTCCACTGACCGCGACGTGCCACAGCGGCGTTCCATCCGTGGCGGCCAAAGCAATGACATCGCCATCGTTCGAACCGATGACGACGATACCGTGTCCGACACCCGGCCCACCGGACAGCGGGCGGTGGGTTTTCGCAAGCCAGATACGCTCGCCGGTTTCTACGTCGAAAGCGGCGACTTCACCGTTGTGTGCCGCAACGAACAATCGCGAACCGTCTGTGGCTGGTTCCAGATGCAATTGATAGTCGTCCGTTCCGTCGCCGACCTTCGCGGACCATTGCTCTTCGATCTCGATCTCCGGTTGTATTCCTGTGAGCACGGTCGGCTCGATGACGACTTCGTCGTCCTGGTCGAACATCGAACAACCGACAGTTACGAACAGTACCAGTGGCCAGAAGAGAGGTCGGAAGCTTTTCATGATTCGTCAACTTCCCGAACGACGACGCCGGTCTCTACACCTGATTGCGCCAGATCGTCGATTTTCATCTGCAAACTGAAACGATCGACTGCACCTTCACGCGCCAGTTCGAACGCGCGTTCATATTCGGAACGTGCGGCGTTGGCGTCACCAAGCGCCAGCTGTGCGTCGCCACGCAGCTCATGGTAGAGCGCGGCGAATGCGTCACCCGGGACCGGCTCGAGGGTCTGCAGGGCTTCTTCGGCCCGGTCCGCGTAGACGAGTACACGCGCCAAACGCAGACGTGCGATCCGTAACATTTCCGGTTCCGGGCCGAGATCGATGGCTTCGCGCAACGCAGCGATCGCCTCTTCGTTCTGGCCGGATTCGACATAGAGTTTGGCCAGCGCGATGCGCGCGTTGGCTGCATAGGGCGTCGATGCATAGCACCATTGCGCCACGCAAAGTTTTACAGAAGCGTCTTCGATTTGGCTGGCCAGAGTGACGGCCGTTTCTTCCTCTGCGGATTCCACTGAACGGAGCAACTGCTCATAGAGCAGTGACGCGTTCTCTATCTGGCGCTGACGATAGTCCTGGAATGCGTTCCATCCCAGGATCAGTGCGGCCCCGATGGCCAGGCCGCCGATGACGAACAGCCCGTTTTCGCGCCACCAGTTCCGGATCTGTTCGATCTGTTCTTTTTCGGAGAGATATTCTTGCACGTCTGTTACGACCCTCAATAATAAAACGATGTCGGTGTGTCAGGCCGGTGCGCCGTTCAGCGCCCGATCGACGTATGCGCACAGTTCGGTCCAGGAAACGCGTTCCTGTTCGGTGTCGTCGCGCAAATTCTTGACCGTTGCGTACTGACCGGCGAATTCATCATCGCCGAGCAGCACGGCGAGACGGGCCCCGCTGCGATCGGCGCGTTTCATCTGTGCGCGAAACCCGCCACCTGTGCAGTCGTTTTCGAGCCTGAGACCGGTCAGGCGTTCGCGTAGCTCCTCGGCAAGACGCATCGAGACACGCGGCGCCTCATCCCCGACCGCAACCAGATACACTTCCGGCGACAAGTCCCGTCCCTGCGCCCCCTGTTGTGCTAGCAGCTCCACGAGACGATCCAGTCCGATCGAAAAACCCGTCGCCACTGTCGGCTGTCCACCGAGCTCGGCAACCAGATTGTCGTAACGGCCGCCGGCACAGACCGCGCCCTGTGCACCGAGGTCATCGGTCAGCCACTCGAATACGAGGCCGGTATAGTAATCGAGTCCGCGCACAAGATGCGGGTTCACGACGTATCGAGCACCTGCATCGTCGAGCATCGTTTTCAACTGATTGAAGTCCGACCTGGAAACCGGATCGAGATGATCGGTGATCAACGGCGCATTGGCGATGAGTTCCGCCATCTCCGGATTCTTGCTGTCGAGGATACGCAACGGGTTGCTCTTCAGACGTCGGCGGCTGTCGTCATCGAGTTCGTTCCGGTGCTGTGCCAGATATTCCACCAGCTTCGCCCGGTACTCTGCTCGCGCCTGTAGCGTCCCGAGCGAATTGATCTCGAGCCGCAGTACGAGGCCGACCCTGTCCCACAAGCGCGCACAAACGAACAGGAGTTCTGCATCGATCTGTGGCGCCGGGTACCCGAATGCCTCTGCGCCGATCTGATAGAACTGCCGGTAACGGCCACGTTGCGGTTTCTCGTATCGGAACATCGGTCCCGAATACCACAAGCGCTGGCGCTGGTTATAGATGAAACCATTCGTCAATCCCGCGCGAACGACGCCGGCCGTCGCCTCCGGTCGCAACGACAGACTGTCGCCGTCGCGGTCCTCGAAGGTATACATCTCTTTTTCGACAACGTCGGTCGCTTCACCGATCGATCGGCGAAACAACTCGGTACGTTCGACGACGGGCACCCGGATCTCGCGATACCCATACGAATCGAAAACCGATCGTGCAGTGTCTTCAACCTCCTGCCAGAGCGACGTCTGCTCCGGAAGGATGTCTTTCATGCCACGGATGGGCTCGATGAAACGGCTCAACTCACGACACCGTCAGCGCGGTGTCACGACGAAGCGGGCGGTTCGCCCGGGTCGTAATTCGCCAGGAATCGCCCAGCGTTCCCCGTCAACAGTGAGACTCACCGCAAAGACGTCGCCGACGAGGACATCTATCGGCGCGACACCGTCCATTTCTTCGACGACACCGGCCCGTCCCAGCCCGTAGAACAGACGCCTGCCGTTCGCGTCTTCGATCTCAACCCAGGAATCGTTCGTAAACTCGAGTCTCAGTGTGAGCTCGTCAGCTGACGACGGCAGCACCGGTGCCGGCGTTGCCACGCCTTGCGACTCTTCGAGGTTCTGTGGCGCAGCCGCCGGCTCGTCGGACGCACTGTTTCCAACGAGTTCGGCAGAGCGCTGGGGCAGATCGGGCACCGTGTCCGAACCGGAGGTATCTTCCGCGAGCGGAGCTTCCTGCGGTCGTACGACCCGCGCTGTCGGGCTGTCCTCGGACCACCCCAACCACCAGTACACACCCACAATAATGAGTGCGGCAGCCAGCACGGCAAACAGTATTCCGACGTTCCTGAGCGTGTTGGACGAGTTGAGAATCGTTTCGTGGTTCGTGACCAGCGGCGGCAGTTCGGGCCGGCTTGCGCTCTGGTAGTAACCCGCCAGCAGATCATTGATGTCCAGCCCGAGGTGCGTTGCGTACTTGCGCAGATGTCCCTTTGCGAAAACCGGTGCGCCGAGATTGTCAAAGCGATTGGCCTCCAACGCTTCGAGCACTCCGCGGTCGAGGTGTAGCTGTTGTGCAGCCTGCACAATCGACAAGTGCGCGTGTTCGCGCGCCTGCCGCAACTGCTCTCCGACTGTCGCCCGCTCGTCGTCTGTACGCTTGTCAGGGACTTCCGGCGTCACGCTCCTGCTCCAGCAATATCCGGGTCTGAGTCGACTCCGGGAAAGCCTGTTTCAGCCTCTCGCTATAAGCGTTCGCGGCGGCGGCGGCGCCGAGCTTCCGTTCGATCTGGATGCCCAACCACAGGGCGTCCGGCGTTTCCGGTGATACTTGCAGATAACGCTCGAGAAAAGCCCGCGATGGAAGGTACAACTCACGCGAGTAGTCCAGTAACGCCATATTCCAAAGTGCGTCACCAAACCGAGGATTGAACACCAGCGCACGACGGAAGAATTGCTCCGAGACTTCGATCTCGCCCTCTCCCTTGATGCAGACACCCGCATTCGTGTATGCGACTTCCGGTGTCGCGTACAACCGGTTGTCAGCAGCCTTCAAGAAATGCTTCAGGGCATCGTCGTTGTCGCCGTGCTCGCACAGGAAAACGCCGTAGCTGTTCAGGATCTTTGGATCGTCGGGTCTCAGACGCAGCGCCGTTCGATATTCACGGCGCGCTTTGTCGTCTTCGTCGATATAGTCGTAGTACATCGCGAGCGCGGAATGAGCCTCGGGCAGTTTCGGATCCTGCTCGACGGCACGTTCCAGTTTCTCGCGCGCCAGCGGCAACCGCCCCTGCTGAAAGTAGCGCCAGCCTAACTCGACGTTGTAGCGTGCGGCATCCTCGGGGGACACCTGGGCGTCATCAACCGTCGTCGTTGACACACAGCCTGCCATCGACATTGCGCATGCCAGGAGGGTCCCTTGGATTCTGACGTTCATGCCTGCACCACCGTTCGGAATGTTTTTGTTCCCAGACGGGAGGTTACACGGTCGCGCACCTTTCCTGCGAGCTGACCGCACGCCGCATCGATGTCGTCGCCGCGTGTACGGCGTACGGTCGTGCGTAAACCGGCCGCCGACAGCTGCTCGTGAAAGGCGTCGATCACCTCTGCCGGGGAGCAACGATACCTCGTTCCGGGGAACGGATTGAAGGGGATCAAATTGATCTTGG
>JAZFZN010000170.1:0-2829 GCA_036475515.1 Gammaproteobacteria bacterium | reverse complement strand
TAACGGTATAGCCATTTGCAACACGGATCCGTGCCGTACGCGTTTCGCCCTGATCGTTTTTCGCCTCACCCCAGACGAATGTCGGCGTTTCCTTGCGTTGTTCCACTCCGGGGCCACTGATTTTTTTTTTCGATGCGCGCCTTAGCTGACTTCTGTACCCAACTCATACCGAGTAACGGACGAACCCAGTTCAAGCGCCGCATCGTTTTCAGCATGCGTTGTGGTACCGCGATGTAGGTTTCGACATTCGGGATGTTGGTCGTGTAGTACGCGGTGGCGACATCACCCGAAGGGATTGTCACCGCGAGTTTCTCGCCATTGCCGAAGTCGATACGCCGGGTTCGGTAACCGAGTGGTACGCGGCGGATTTTGCCGTCTTTGCGAATTGCTCCACCGTCGGGCAGACGTTCCACAGAAGTTTTCGCAGTCCCGACGCTCAGACCCGAGCGTGTATCAAAACCCAGGGTCAGCTGCGTTGCGTCCGGAAGCGCTTCTTTCAAACGTGCCGCCACACAGTCGGTCGGAATTACGTCGAACCCCACACCGGGGCAAAGCGCGACGCCGCTGCTGCGTGCATCGTCGTTGCGCGAATGGGCGTACTCGAAGACATCAATTTCGCCAGTGATGTCGAGATAGTGCGCACCAACGGATAAACAGGCATCGATCATCACTTCGGCCGTCGCCGAGAACGGACCGGCACAGTTCAGCACGATGCGCGCGTCTGCAATTTCCCGAGCCACCTTCTGTGCGTCGTCCAATGGAAAACAACGCCATGGCAAGCTCAGTTGTTCCGCGAGCGGACGAATCTTCGATTCACTGCGTCCCGCGATCATCGGCGTCATTCGTCTGCGTCGCGCTTCCTCGGCGATCAGACGGCCGGTGTAACCATTTGCGCCATAGATGATCCAGGCGTAGGCCATTTTTGTTGTTCCTTATTTGTCAGCTTTCGTCGCTGCCAAAGAGACGTTCGAGTTCTGCACGCGCCTTGTCGGCTTCGGTTGTGTCTTGCGGCGCATAGGCATTGGGTCTCGCTGTGAAGTAATCGCAGAAGTTGGCGCGTTGTTTGTCGTTGACCTGTTCCGCGATGGGTTCACGGCACTGCTTTGCGACGGTCGTGTCGTAGAACTCGCACATCTTGCAGACGTGTAATTCCGCATCGCAGGAACGACAGACCGAGAACCGCGACAGCGGCAGCGGTTCGTCGGTGATTGCGGTGCCGCATTTCCAGCAGACCAGTTCGTCGCGCATCGGCAACGCCTCCCGGGACGGCCATCATACCCGTGCCGGCGCGGTGTGGCAGCCTGAGCTAAGATTGGGCGATGCCCGCTAATCTGTCCCCCGAATACAAGCAGGCCGAAGAGGCCTATCGTGCGGCGCGGGAGCCGCAGGAACGTCTGTCCTGTTTGAAAGAAATGCTTCGGGCGATCCCAAAGCACAAAGGTACGGAGCATCTGCAGGCCGACATCAAGAGCCGCATCAAACAACTCACGGATGATCTGACCTCGGCGAAGAAGGCCGGGGCGCGGACCGGACCGACCTATATCATACGGGCCGAAGGGGCTGCGCAGGTTGCGTTGATCGGACCACCGAACGCCGGAAAGTCGACCCTGCATCAAAACCTGACCGGCTCCAAAACAGACATCGGACCCTATCCGTTTACCACCCACGTACCGGTGCCCGGGATGTTCATCCACGAAGATGTGCACTTCCAGCTCGTGGATCTTCCACCTGTTTCAGCCGACTACATGGAACCGTGGTTCATCAACGCGTTGCAACCCGCCGATGCAGCGATGCTGGTCGTTGATCTGGCCGATCCGGCCTGTGTCGAACAGGTTCAGACCATCATTGAGCGCTTGTCTGAAAAGAAAGTGCAGTTAACCGAGCGTTGGCCGGGTTTTTCAACATCGAGATCGGAACCATCGGCCACCGACGACGATGATCCGTTCCGGATCGTACTTCTAACAATGCTGGTCGCAAACAAGGCCGATCTGGATCCGGACCCGGGTGAAGTGGACGTGCTCGAAGAGTTGCTCGGTGTGCGTTATCCGGCAGTGTCTGTTACGGCAACAACCGGGGACGGACTCGACACGATCGGTCCGTTGTTGTTCGAAGGTCTTGAAGTCCTGCGTGTCTACACGAAGACGCCGGGCAAACAGGCAGAAGACGACAGGCCATTTACCGTCCGCAAAGGTGCGACGGTCCACGACGTCGCACGACTTGTGCACAAGGAAGTCGCCGATTCGCTGCAGTTTGCACGCCTGTGGGGCAAATCCGGGCAATTCGCCGGTCAACAGGTGGGGCCGGAGCACGAAGTGGCAGACCGCGACGTCGTCGAGCTGCACATGAGGTGATTTTGTTGCCTCGCCCGGTTTGTAAAAACTCTTTTATAGATTGATTCCAGGCCGCCCGATCGGCCCGCGGCGCCTATATAATTCGGCCACGACAATAATGAATAACGTGGGGGAATCCAATGAACTGGAAGTTGATACTGATCGGTGGTGTCGCGATGTACGTGGCGTGGTTTGTGGTCGGCATGATCACAGGGCAGGTGATACACGAAGGGATTCTCGACGAGGCCTACAGACAGACTGCCGCGTTCTGGCGGCCGGAACTGAACCAGGATCCGCCAGACATCGCGGCGTTAATGCCACGCTGGATCACAACGGGTCTGATCGGCGCGTTCCTGATTGCGGGGATTTACGGTGCAGTGCGTGGCTCGTTCACCGGTCCGGGCTGGCAACGTGGCGCCAAATACGGATTCGCAGTCTGGCTGATCGCGGTTGCGATGATGCTCGGCTGGTCGGGTGTCTTCAATCTGCCGAACAACAT
>JAZFZN010000169.1:0-5946 GCA_036475515.1 Gammaproteobacteria bacterium | reverse complement strand
ACCGGCAAACACCCCAAAAGCACCGACCAGCACGTTGAAGGTCGCGCCGATTCCGGCAGCCTGCAACAGTCTTTTGAACCCGGCCCGGGCTTCCTCGCTGCGTTGTTTGTGCGGATGAGCATGGTCGACTTCGATCCCGCCGGTTTTCAGAACCTCGGCGGTCGCAACTCCTTCCGGGAAGGTGAGTTTGGCTTCGACGATCAGAGCGCGGCGCAACGGTATGGTGAACGCGACACCGAGGACGCCACCAAGGATGGCGATAGAAACCATCGGTCCGTATTCGTAACCGGACCAGGCCCCCATCATCACCAGCGCCGGGATCGTAAAAATCGTGCCTGCGACCAGCGACTCGCCGGCCGATGCAGAAGTCTGCACCATGTTGTTTTCGAGGATGTTCGAACGCGGAAATGCCCTCAGAACACCCATCGACACGGCTGCTGCGGGGATCGATGCCGATACGGTCAGACCGACCAGCAGCCCGATGTATGCGTTGGCCGCGGCCAGCAACATCGACAGGATTGCACCGAGGATGAGTCCCTTGACCGTGATCTCGGCCAGGCTCTGTTGCGGGCTGACGAGCGGTGGCGCCAGCGTGATCGTGTTGTTCGCCATTAAACTTCCTTTCCCCTAAATCGGGGTCAGAAATTGGGGTCAGAGAGTATTTTTTAAGCGCTTGATTTTCTTGAGCGCAGGGAAACACAAAGTTTTGACTCTCATGTTACCAGTGAAAATCAGGCACTTAAAAAATACTCTCTGACCCCAATTTCTGACCCCTTTTTTCTACTCGATTTCGGCTACTGCCGTTTCTTCCCAGCCGCAGGCTTTGCCTTCGTTCTGTTCCTTGAGCCAGCTCATCAGCGGATCGAAATATTCGATGATCGCCGAGGCATCCATCTCACGCGTGCCGGTCAGTTCCTCGAGTGCGTCCGGCCACGGTCGGCTGCCACCCATCACCAGCATCGCGCCAAAACGGTCGCCCGCATCCTTGCTGCCGTAGACCGAACATTCGTGCAACGGCCCCTCGAATCCGGCGGCTTCGCACAATGCACGCTGGAACTGGAACTGCAGAATGGCCGACAGGAAGTAACGCGTGTACGGCGTGTTGCCCGGGATGTGGTACTTGGCACCCGGATCGAAATCCGCTTCCGTCCGTTCCACTGGTGGTTCGATGCCCTGGTATTTCGTACGTAGTGCCCACCACGCTTCGTTGTAGTTGTCCGGTGTGATCTTGCCGGCGAACACATCCCAACGCCACAGATCGATCAGTTTGCCGAACGGCAGAAACGCGATCTTGTGTAGTGCCAGCTGCATCTGTTCGTTAATCAATGCTTCCTGCGACTGTTCGACGTTATCGACCAGCCCGACTTGCTGCATGTACACCGGTGTCATCGACAGGTTCACGGTGTCGCCGATGGCTTCATGGAAACCATCGTGGGCACCAATCTGGAACAATGGCGGCTGGTCCGTGTACAACAGGAAGTAATAGATGTGCCCGAGTTCGTGGAAGATCGTCCACAACTGTGCGCGGGTCGGTTCGATGCACTGCTTGATGCGTACGTCGTCGCCACCCATAGGCCAAGCCGATGCGTGACAGACGACCTCGCGGTCGCGCGGTTTCGTCAGCATCGCACGCTCCCAGAACGACTCCGGCAGTTCGGGAAAACCGAGCGATGTATAGAAATCCTCGGCCATCTCCACCATTTCGACGGCCATTTCGTGATCGGCGACCTGCCGGGCATCGTCGCGACCTTCACTGACGTACTTGCCGATCAGCGCTTCGTGTTTCGATTTCAAAGCACTGTCGACGTCCAGTTCGGTCGCATCCGGGTACGGCAGTGTCAGATCGAGAATTTCGCTCCAGGTCTGCGACCACATGTTGCCCAGGAGGTGTGCGGGAATCGGACCGGTCGGCGACACCTTGTCTTCGCCGTAGTGGTCGACGAGCCTGTCACGCACATAACAGTGCAGTTCGTTGTAGAGCGGTTTTACCTGCCCCCACAGCCGTTCGGTCTCGGCTTCGAATGCATCGGCCGGCATGTCGTAGCCTGACTTCCACATCGCACCGAGGTTTTCGAAACCGAGCTCACTGGCGCCCTCGTTTGCGAGTTCGGCGAAGCGCGTGTACTTGTCGCGCATCGGTGGAGCAACCGTACGCCAGCCGATCCAGGTGTCGAGTTGCTCGTCGTAGTCGCGGCTGTTGGCGAGCACCTGCTCGAGTTCCGGCAACGTCTTGCAGGATTCTTCACCGTCCGGACAGTATTTCCCGGCGCCATACATGCCTTCGAGGTCGGTTGCGATCTCAGCCAGTTCCGCGCGTTTGGCCGGGTCGTTCGGCGCCGGCATCGGGGTGCCAAGTTTCAACAAATGGATCGCACGCGTCGAATCCTCTGACATCGGTGTACCTTCGTAGGCTTTCGACTCTTCGACCGCTTCGCTCTGAAATTCGAGACCACGTTCGAGTGCCTTAGAGGCCAGCACACCGGTGTCCGGTGTGATGTAGGTGGAACGCACCCACAGCGCCGCAGCGATCTCCTCGTTGAGTGTCTCCAGTTGTTCGTTCAAATCACCGACGAATTCGTCGGCGTTCTTTTCTGTTTCAACAGCCGTATCGCCATCGTCCGCCGGCTGACAGGCAACGAGCAACGTGGCGAGCCACAAAACAGAAACGGTAGTCAGGAAACTGCGCATCGATCTCAACCCCCCATCAAAAGAAACCGACGCGTTGCGCCGGCTTCATGGTTTTCTATGTTCGTCTCAGTGAATGCCGTGCATTCCCTTTCTCAGGATCGGCGATATGAGCAACATGAACACACCGACCGCGATACCGGCCCACATCAGGAATTCAAACAGCTGTGTATAAGTCGCGATTGCCGACGCGACGTCGCCGATCTGCCCGGCCGAAGTATCGATGGACGCTATGCTGCCGAGCCGCATCGCGACCGTTTCTGAAAGCGCGGTCGCGAGGAACCAGGTTCCCATGCTGACACCGACCACACGCGGAATCGATAACTTGGTCACAGCCGACAAACCGACCGGCGAAAGCGACAACTCACCAGTCGTGTGCAACAGATAGGCCAACGCCAGCCAGCCGGCGCCGATCAGCCCTGCCTCGTCGGGGAACCGTGCACCGAGTACCAGCGCACCGAATCCGAGACCGGCCTGGATGATACCGAGAGCGAATTTTACCGGGGTTGACGGTTCCAGGTTGTGCTTTGCGAGCCAGGTCCACATGACCGCAAACGGGATCGCCAGCAACATGATGAAACCGGCATTCAGCGAACCGAACTGGCCGGCGGTAAAGGTGATGCCACCGACCGTGCGGTCGACGACCCGGTCGGCATACAAGGTCATCGACCCGGATGACTGCTCGAACAAGGCCCAAAACACCACCGTCGATAGGATCAGCACCATCAACACGACCGTGCGCGAGTAGTCATCCGACCCGTGGACTTTGAATCCATAGACGATGAATCCGATCAGCGTCAGCACAGCTGCATAAACCAGGTATTCACCCGCCGCTTCCCCACCAATCTGCAGGAAGCCGGTTTCGAAAAATGCTGCAAGAACACCCAGCGCAACCGTGACACCGGCGAGTGCGTAGGCACCCGTTCGAGGGACATTGGATTTGTAGAACATCGAGAACAGAATGATCCCGACAATCGACACGATCAGCATCACGTTTTGCGCCAGATGCACGACCGGTTCGCTCTGTACGAGCCGCCATACGACAGCCAGCGCCAGTATCGTCACACCATAGATCAGCCATTCGCGGTTAATCGGTCCGGCGACTTTTTCGGTCAGCAGTTCCGGATTGCGCGGTTCCGCGTGGCCATACAGATACTTCTGTCCCCACAGGAAGGTGATCAGACCGATGACCATACCGATGCCGGCGGCACCAAAGCCATAACCCCAACCGAGCGTCTCGCCGAGCCAGGTCACGATCATCGTGGCGGCGAACGATCCGATGTTGATGCCCAGATAGAAAATCGTGAAACCGGAATCGCGCCGCGGATCATCTTTGTGATAGAGCTTGCCGACGACGGTCGAAATGTTCGGCTTCAGATAACCGACACCCATGACGATCAGTGCAATGGCCAGATAGAACACGTTCAATGCCGCGGTGTCGCGCATCGTGATGTCTTGGGTGAGTACGGTACCGGCCGCGAGCACCGTGCCGTCCGCAAGCGTCAGGGTCTCGGCGAGCACGGTACCGGCCGCGTAGAACATCGCCTGATGTCCTTCGACAGCCATCAACAAATGTCCGAGTGACAACAAGATGCCGCCAAACACGACCGACTTGCGGAAACCGAGATAACGGTCGGCGATCAGACCACCGATGACCGGGAGTGCATAGACGAGACCGGCATAGGCACCAAGCACTGCGAATCCCATCTGATCGGTAAACAGGTGATATTTGGTCAGATAGAGAAGGAGCAGGTACTTCATTCCGTAGAATGAAAACCGCTCCCACATTTCGGTCGCGAAACAGACGTACAGGCCCTTCGGATGACCGAACAGTTCGTGGGATTCTGGGATTGCGTCGATCTGCGCAACGGTGTCGGTCATGGCGCTCGATTCGCTGTGGATACAAAGGCTCGGACCATACCACAGCGGAAGTTGATCCATGAATCTGCCCGATTTTTGCGGCGCAACACGGTTGCCGGAACTTTTGCGACCGGAAATGACCAAACTAAACTGAGTCAGGACGCCGGACGGCGGACCCCGTTAAGGAGGACTCATCATGAACAAGATTGTGCTGATCCCGTGCCTGTCGGCCGCGTTGCTCGTCGCTGCCTGTGCACAGAACCCGGACAAGCAAGCGCTGCGACCACGACCGGATATGGTCACACCGACCGGCAGCCACATCAAAGAGCCGGGTGACCCGGAACGCGGCGCCATCGCAGCAGGTTCCTCCGGATACATCTATTGCAAGGACGCCATCAGCAAGACCAGCGCGATCAATGCCAGCGAAGCCATCGCACGCGCGCAGCTGTCGTTGCGTGGCTGCGACGACAAGGCAAACCAGCCAAAGGCCGGTGATCGGGAAAAGGAAAACTAGCCGGCGCCTTCCGTTTTTTCGTTGCCCGCGGTGTCGTCCGCGTCTTCGTCCCGTGGCCTGACGACGACGCGTGCGAGCACGATCCCGACTTCATAGAGCAGGTAAATCGGTACCGCGAGCAGGATTTGCGACACCACGTCCGGTGGTGTCAGGAACATACCGCCGACAAATGCACCGAGCAGGACATAAGCCCGGTATGACCCGAGTTTCTTCGGGTTGGTGATCCCCGCCCAGCAGACCAGCACCGTCGCGACCGGTACTTCGAACGCAAGACCAAACGCAAGGAACAGTGCGAGTACGAAATCCAGATAATGACCGATGTCGGTCATCATCTCGACACCCTGTGGCGTGGTCGACGCGAAGAAGCCGAATACGAGCGGGAACACGAGGTAGTACGCAAACGCACAACCGGCGTAGAACAAGACCACACTCGACAGCAGCAACGGCAACCCGAAACGTTTTTCTCGGCTGTACAAACCCGGCGCGACGAAGGCCCAGACCTGATACAACACGAGCGGCATCACCAGGAACACCGCGACCATGAAAGTGAGTTTGAACGGCGTCAGAAACGGCGACGCAACCTGTGTAGCGATCATCGTTCCTTCCGGCAGGTGTTTGAGCAGCGGTTCGGCGAGCCAGGCAAAGAGTTTCCTGGAGAACGGAGTCAGTGCGATGAACATCAGCAGCACCGAGCCGAACATGTACATCAGACGGCGACGCAACTCCAGCAGGTGTGACAGCAAAGTGCCTTCGGTGGCGTCGACGTTTTTGTCGGATGTGCCGGGACTGTCCGGTGCGGGCGGCGTGTCCGGCGTCTCAGGCGGGTCTTGCATATCCGCAGTAGTCATTGGTGCCGCTTGTCTGCGCTGGACGGCTCATCGTCGCGC
>JAZFZN010000168.1:0-3846 GCA_036475515.1 Gammaproteobacteria bacterium | reverse complement strand
GCGCAAGGGCGGTACGGGCGAACTGCGCCAGGCTGAAGCAGCTTTCGCTCAGGTCGAAGCACTCGGCAGAGCCGACGGGGCACTGAACGCCGCACGTGTCTATCTGCGTGAAGGCAGACTCGATGAGGCTGCGGTCGCGTTGAATCGTGCAGGTGCATTCGATCCACCGGCACCTGCATGGTCGTTGCTGTACTTCGGTGGTCTGGTCAACGCGCAATACGGCCAGCTCGAAGCGGCGATCGAGAATTTCACACGACTCGTCGAAACGGATTTCAGCAGTGGCGAGCAACGTCTCGATTTCAGTCGTGACTACCGTCTGCTCGACAGTCTCGCGGAAGCCCTGACTACCCATGCACGCGATGAACGCACCGATCCCGAAAAACGCGACGAGTTTTTGGGACGTGCGCGCGACGTATATCTGCAGGCGCTGGTTCTCGATCCGGAACGTGCGTCGAGCCACTACGGTCTGGCTCAGGTTTATGCGTTGCTCGGGGACACCGAACGATCGGAGGAACAATATCGGCTGCACGATCGTTACCGGATTGACGACAACGCACGCGATCGCGCAGTCGCAGCGGCCCGCCGTTCCGATGCCGCTGCCGATCACGCCGCGGAACCGGTCGTGATCTACGATTTGCAAAGGACGGCTGGCCCGTGACCGAACAACGAGGCGATGACGCCATCATCGGTACGGCGTTCCGTTATTCGCTCATCGTTTTCGCACTGCTGGGTATTGGCGTGGCGGCGATTTCGTGGTGGTCCGGCAGGGAGTCTGCGCCGGAAGCGACTGTGATTGAACGTGCCGCAGAGGTTGCGGTTCCCGAAACCGCACCCGTGCAACTACCGGATCTGAAATTTGTCGATGTGACCGACGTGGTCGGTGTCGATTTCGTTCACACGAACGGTGCGCGTGGTGAACGTTTGCTGCCCGAAACCATGGGCGGCGGTGTTGCATTTTTCGACTACGACAACGATGGCGATGCCGACCTGTTGTTCGTGAACTCTTCGGACTGGCCGTGGGAGGAAACAGAAGGCAAGCCGGCCACGATGGCGTTGTACCGCAACGACGACGGCCGGTTTACGGATGTCACAGAAGAAGCGGGCCTGTCATTGAGTTTCTATGGCATGGGTGTTGGGGTTGGCGACGTAGACGGCGATGGCTGGCGCGATCTGTATCTGACCGCTGTCGGTCCGAATGTTCTGTTGATGAACCACAACGGCCGGTTCGAGGCGGCGGATCTCGGTGTGACCGGCCCCGACGACGCCTGGAGTACCGACACGGCGTTCTTCGACTACGACAACGACGGCGACCTTGACCTCTTCGTTACGAATTACGTGCAATGGTCCCGCGACCTGGACATCGAAGTCGACTACCGACTGGCCGGTGTCGGACGTGCCTATGGCCCACCGATGAATTTTCCCGGCAGCAACGATGTCCTCTATAGGAATGACAACGGTTCCTTTACCGATGTGTCCGCAGAGAGTGGAATTCGGATCGAGACGCCGCACGGCGAAGCGATCGGTAAGGGTCTTGCCGTGGTGCCGGCCGACCTGGACGGCGATGGCGACCTTGATCTCGTGGTTGCGAACGACACGACACGCAATTTCCTGTTCGACAACCAGGGCGACGGAACATTTGTCGAACGTGGAACCGACTCGGGTATTGCGTTCGACAACGCGGGCAAGGCGACCGGTGCGATGGGGACCGACGTCGCACACGCATTTGGCAACGACGATGTCGTCATTGCGATTGGCAACTTTGCGAACGAGATGACCTCGTTTTTCGCAGCACTGGAGGGGCAACCGCCGTTCACGGACGATGCTGCGATTGTCGGCATCGGTCCGGCCAGTCGACAGGCGTTGACTTTCGGGCTGGCGTTCTTTGATGCCGACCTCGACGGACGTCTTGATCTGTTACAAGTGAACGGCCACATCGAAGAAGACATCAACACGGTGCAACCGTCTCAACACTATGCACAGCCACCGCAGCTGTTCTGGAACTGTGGGCCGGATTGTCGCCAACCCTATGTCGACGTAACAGACCGTACCGGAGACCTCAACGAAGCGCGTGTCGGTCGTGGCGTTGCCTATGCGGACATCGACGGCGACGGCGATCTGGATCTCGCGTTGACCGAAGTCGGTGGACCGGCGCGGATCCTGCGCAACGATCAGTCCACCGGAAACAACTGGCTGCGTCTGAAACTCGTTCAGCCGGCACCGAATCCGGATGCGATCGGTGCGACGGTCGTGCTCGAGTATGGCGGCAAGACCGAACGACGTATGGTAATGCCGAGCCGCGGCTATCTCTCGAGCATGGAACTTCCGTTGACGTTCGGACTCGGTGACACGACGAGGGCCGATACGGTTCATGTGTTGTGGCCGGATGGTACCGAACAGACACTAACGGACGTGGCCGCAAACCGGATCGTGATCATCGAAAGGAAACCATGAGAGCCGCGCTGCTATCGATCTGCTTCTACACGGTGCAGGCCGCATCTGCGGTGCCGTTGTTTACGGATGCAACTTCGCAAAGCGGTGTCGACTTTGTGCACTTCAACGGCATGTCCGGAGAACACTACTTCTCCGAGATGATGGGTGGTGGTGTCGCCTTGTTCGACTATGACAACGACGGCGACCTCGATATCTATCTCGTACAGGGAACGATGCTCGGTCCGGACAAGAAACTCGACGACGCCTCGTTTCCACCGAAACACGCAGTACCGCTGACCGACCGCCTGTACCGCAACGACAGCTCGAAACGCCGTCTTCGTTTTGTAGATGTGACGGAAGAACTCGGATTGACAGCGGCGCACTACGGTATGGGTGTCGCAACCGGTGATGTGGACAACGACGGCTGGATCGACCTGTATGTGACGGCATTCGGGGAGAACCGCTTGCTGATGAACCGGGAGGGCCGTCGTTTCGAGGACGTGACTGATGAAGCCGGTGTCGGCGACGATCGGTGGAGCGTCAGCGCCGCATTTCTCGATTTCGATCGGGATGGAAACCTGGATCTCTATGTCGGCAACTATGTCGACTTTTCCTTCGGCAACAGCAACAACTGTACGTCGTTCAACAACGCGCCCGACTATTGTTCGCCAAAGGCCTATCTACCGGTCCCGGATCGCTTGTTTCGCAACACGGGTGAGGGCCGATTCGAAGACGTCACCGAAAAAGCGGGTGTCACAGCGGATTTCGGTGCGGGACTCGGTGTCATTGCCGCAGACTTCAACAACGACGGCTGGATTGATCTGTACGTAGCGAACGACGGCATGCCGAACCAGCTGTGGATCAATCAGAAAAACGCACGTTTTTCGAACGAGGCCCTGCTTGCCGGTGTTGCGGTCAATATGGCCGGTTCGCCGGAAGCCAGCATGGGTGTGATTGCTGCTGACTTTGATGGCGATGGTGATGCGGATTTGTTCATGACACATCTGACGCGTGAAACCAATACGTTGTACGTCAACGACGGTAAGGGCTGGTTCGAAGATCGCTCCGCCGCCAGCGTACTCGGGTCGAGCAGCTTCCCATACACCGGTTTTGGTACGACCTGGTTCGACTACAACAACGACGGCTGGCTCGATTTGTTCAGCGCCAACGGCGCCGTGACCAAGATCGAAGAACAAGTCGAGGATGACGATCCCTATCCGCTGCACCAGATCAACCAGCTGTGGCGCAACGAAGGTGGTGGCAAGTACATTGACGTCACGAACGAGGCGGGCGATGTCTTCGAACTGTCGGAAGTCAGCCGTGGCGCCGCGAGTGGTGATCTGGACAACGATGGTGATCTCGATCTGGTCGTCGTCAACAACAACGGGCCCGCCCGCATTCTTCTGAGCAATGAAG
>JAZFZN010000167.1:0-7296 GCA_036475515.1 Gammaproteobacteria bacterium | reverse complement strand
TACGGTCCTGCGCCTTGCGCATCTTCGAGGCCGCAACCATCTCCATGGCCTTGGTGATCTTCTGAGTATTCTTGATACTCTTGATCTTGGTGCGGATTTCTTTCGCGCTTGCCATCTTCAGACCCTATTCGATCAATACGCGCCGGTCTGCTTGAACTGTTCGACGGCTTTCTTCAAGTCAGCCTCGATTTCGTCGTTGTAGTCTCCGGTCTCGTTGATCTTCTCGATCAGGTCGCCGTGTTCACTCCGGACGTGCGCCTGCATCGCGTTCTCAAAATCGACGATCTTCTCGACCGGTACGTCGTCCATATAGCCTTCGTTCACCGCATACAGAGACAACCCCATTTCACCGACAGACATCGGCGAATACTGTTTCTGTTTCATGACCTCGGTAACGCGCTGGCCACGCTCCAGTTGTTTGCGGGTCGTTTCGTCGAGGTCGGAAGCAAACTGTGCAAACGCCGCGAGTTCACGATACTGGGCCAGTGCCAGACGCACGCCGCCACCGAGTTTCTTGACGATCTTGGTCTGTGCTGCACCACCAACACGCGACACCGACAGACCGGCGTTGATCGCAGGACGGATGCCGGCGTTGAACAGATCGGTTTCCAGGTAGATCTGACCGTCCGTAATAGAGATCACGTTTGTCGGTACGAACGCCGATACGTCACCCGCCTGTGTTTCGATGACCGGCAGTGCCGTCAACGAACCGGTCTTGCCTTTGACTTCACCGTTCGTGTACTTCTCAACGTACTCCTCGTTGACACGCGCGGCGCGTTCAAGCAGGCGTGAATGGAGGTAGAACACGTCACCCGGATAAGCCTCACGCCCCGGCGGGCGCCTCAGTAGCAACGACACCTGGCGGTAGGCCCAGGCTTGTTTGGTCAGGTCGTCGTAAATGATCAGCGCGTCTTCGCCACGATCTCGGAAGTACTCACCCATCGAACAACCGGCGTATGGTGCGACGTATTGCAAGGCCGCCGATTCCGATGCCGATGCGGCGACGACGATCGTGTGCTCCATCGCCCCATGTTCTTCGAGTCTGCGCACGATGGCGGCAATCGACGAGTTCTTCTGGCCGATCGCTACGTAAATACATTTAACACCGGTGCCCTTCTGATTGATGATCGTATCGATCGCAATCGCCGTCTTGCCCGTCTGACGGTCACCGATGATCAGCTCACGCTGGCCGCGTCCAATTGGTACCATCGAGTCGATGGATTTGAGACCAGTCTGTACGGGCTGACTCACAGACTGGCGGGTAATGACACCGGGCGCCACTTTCTCGATCGGTTCGGTCTGTGTCGTATCGATCGGGCCTTTGCCGTCGATCGGCTGGCCGAGCGAGTTCACGACGCGACCCAACAATTCACGTCCAACCGGCACTTCCAGAATGCGTCCGGTGGTCTTGACCGTGTAGCCTTCGGACAGGTGTTTGTAGTCACCGAGCACGACGGCGCCGACGGAATCCTGTTCGAGGTTCAACGCCAGACCGAAGGTGTTGCCCGGAAACTCGAGCATCTCGCCGTAGCCGACATCGGCCAGACCGTGGATTCGAACGATACCGTCTGTCAGTGTGACGATCGTGCCGACGTCACGCGCTTCGGTCGTCGCCTGAAACTCCTTGATCCGTTCCTTGATGAGATCGCTGATTTCAGATGCCTTGATGGACATGTTCGGGTTCCTCTTAATGCGTCATCGCGTCGGTCAGTTTTTCCAGCCGACCACGCACAGAGCCATCGATCACGAGATCGTCCGCATGGACGACGGCTCCGCCGATCAAACTCTCGTCAATTTCACAAGCAAGTCGGACTTCGCGTCCGAGTTTCTTCGTCAACGCAGCCGCAAACCTGGCCTGCGTCGCTTTGTCGACCGGAGACACCGACACCAGTGTTACGTCGACAACGTTTTCGGCCTCGGCCTTCATCGACTCATACAATGGTGCAATCTCCGGCAACACACCGAGGCGATGGTTCGATGCAAGCACCCGCAGGAAGTTTTCGGCAGGTGTTGCTATCGCATCGCGCAGCGCACCGACCTCACGGCTCACGCCAAGAATCATCCCGACAAGGTCGTCCTTGCTGACGTGCGGACTGTTGAGCAATGCCCTTACACCGTCATCGGCGACAGTCTCGGATGCGACGGCGAGAAATAGCGACCAGTCGTCGAGTTGACCGGCTTCGCTGGCAATCTCGAAGACAGCCCTTGCATACGGACGTGCGACGGTTTTTTCGGCCATATCCGTAAAGCTCGCTTACAGTTCTTTGGCCAGTTTTTCGAGAAGATCCGCATTCGCCGCTTCATCGATCTCACGTCCGAGAATCTGTTCTGCACCGGCCATCGCGACAGCCGCGACTTCCATGCGCAAGGATTCACGCACGCGTTCGCGTTCCTGGTCGATTTCAGACTGCGCCGCAGCGATCAGCCGTTCACCTTCGGAACCGGCCTTGCCACGCGCCTCGTCGACAATTTCGTCACCACGACGTTGCGCCTGATCGACGATCTCGGCGGCCTGCCCCCGAGCTTCTTTGATCATTTCGCCGGCCTTTCCCTCCGCCACGACCAGGTCTTTCTGTGCCTGATCCGCTGCGGCCAGACCGTCCGCAATTTCCTTGCGACGCGCTTCAATCGCTCCGATCAAAGGCGGCCAGATATACCTCATACAAAACCAGACGAACACGATCATCGCGATCGTCTGGCCGATCAAAGTGAGATTGAAATCCACTTCGAAACTCCTGCTGGAGAACGCTACTTAGTTACCCATGGCTGTCTGCAACTGCCCGACGAACGGGTTTGCGAACGTAAAGAACAACCCAATACCGACGCCGATCATCGCCACAGCGTCAAGCAGTGCGACGACGATAAACATCTTTACCTGCAGCATCGGAGCGAGTTCCGGCTGACGCGCCGCGCCTTCCAGAAAACGGCCGCCCAGCAGACCCATGCCCACGCCGACGCCCAGTGCACCAAGACCGATCAGGATCGCAACGGCAATCGCGGTCATTCCAATCACAGTTTCCATCAGTGTCTCCCAGCTCGAACAGTTTGTTCGCTAACAATAAGAAAACTTAGTGTTCCTCTTGCGCGAGGCTCAGATATACGATCGTCAACATCATGAAAATGAATGCCTGCAATGTGACAATCAAAAGGTGGAACACAGCCCAGCCAAAGTGCAGTGGCAACTGCCACAGCCCCGTCAACGCAATAAGAATGAATATCAGTTCGCCCGCGTACAGGTTTCCAAACAGTCGCAGGGACAACGAAAGCGGTTTCGCAATCAATGCGATGCCTTCGAGAATGAAATTGAATGGGATTGCAGCCCAGTGGTTGAACGGGTGCAATGTCAGCTCTTTTACAAAACCACCGACGCCCTTGGTCTTGATCGTGTAGTAGATGATCAGGATGAACACTGAAAGGGCCATTGCAAACGTAACATTGATGTCCGTTGTCGGGACAACCTTCAGGTAACCAACCCCGGCCTTGCCTGCAAGCCACGGCAACCAGTCGACCGGGATCAGGTCCATCGCGTTCATCAGGAAAACCCAGACGAACAAAGTCAGACCCAAAGGCGCGATCAGATCGCTCTTGCCGTGGAAGGTTTCTTTGACGGACGTATCGACAAAGTCGACGATCATCTCGATGAACGACTGGAGCTTGGAGGGAACTCCTCGTTCTGCTCGTTTTGCGACACGCCAGAACAGAAATGTGAACAGACCACCCAGCAGGATCGAGAAAAACATCGAGTCGACGTTGATCGCCCAAAAGTTGCCGTGGCAATGGTTCCAGACCCATTCGCCGTCGACACGGCAAACCTGGAGGTTCTGCAGATGGTGGGCGATGTATTCGCCGGACGTCTGATGTGCGCCGCCTGCCGCCATACGTTCCCTGATCCCCTAACTCGTTCTCGCGGCTGCAAACAACGCCATCCAGATGATGGACTGCGCAATGATGAAGCCGCCAAACAAAGCCAACACGTCCAGTGGTCTGACAAACATGAACGTCAGTACAAACCCGAGCGCGGTCAAAAACAGTTTGCCCGCCTCGCCGAACCACGCAGCTCTCAATGTGGAGCGCGGAAAGTCTTCGGCTCCCGCCAGGAAAATTCGGCCAGCGAGAAAGGCGTTGGGCAGGACACAAAGCAAACCGCCTATCAGAGCCGAGTAGCCCGCCGTCCTGCCAAAAACTGCCCCGATACCGAGCGCTACGCTTAAGGTCACGCCTGTCTGGGTGAGCAGGATTTTCCGGACAACTTGCAAGCTTCGGCCCCCGACTGTGGGCCGTTTTGTCCCTGACAACAAAAACGCCACGACCCAAAGCGCTGCGGTCTGTGGCGTTCCTTCCAGCGCCCCCCGGAGGGAGGCCCGCCCAAAGCCGCGTAATTATAGTGGGGGCAGTGGTGCCCCGCAACAAGGAGAATCCCCTTTTATTTCAGACTATTTGATGTGAGCGAGGATGCCGTCGAGTTCGTCGAGGTTGTTGTACAGGATTTCGAGTTTGCCTTTGCCGGATGCACTTTGCCGGATCGAAACGCGGGCACCGAGCTTGTCGGTCAGTTCTTTTTCGAGACTGCGCACGTTCGGATCGGTCGGCTGTTCCGTCTTCTTCGATCTGCCGGCGGCCAGGCGTTTCACTAGCCGTTCAGTTTCCCGTACCGAGAGCCCGCGTCGGATGACTTCGTGGGCTGCTGCCGGCTGAGCCGTCATTGGCAAGGCCAGCAGCGCTCGGGCATGACCCATCTCCAGCTCTCGCATTTCGACGAGATTCTGCACCTCCTCGTTCAGTTCGAGCAGACGCATCAGGTTGGTGACTGCCGTTCGCGAACGACCTACCGATTCGGCCGCTTCCTGGTGGGTCAGACCGAACTCTTCGGTCAACCGCGACAGAGCGCGCGCCTCCTCGAGCGGGTTCAGGTCTTCGCGCTGGATGTTTTCGATCAGCGCCATCGCGATAGCCGTTTCGTCCGGCACATCGCGCACCAGCGCGGGAACCGACTCCAATCCCGCCAGTTGTGCGGCCCGCCAGCGACGCTCGCCGGCGATGATTTCGTATTCAGCCTCGCCGCCGTCATGTGTCGGCCGCACCAGGAGCGGTTGCATGACGCCCTGAGCCCGTATCGAATTCGCAAGGTCTTCGAGGGTTTCCTTGCGGATGTCCAGGCGTGGCTGGTGGCGGCCTTTTTTCAGCAGATCGATCCCGATATCACGCACGTCACCGCTCGGAGGCACCGTGGCTTCGGTCACAGCCGGGCCCAGCAGTGCGTCCAGACCCTTGCCCAATCCCCTGCGTTTCGCCGACATCGTTGATGAATCTCCCTGCGCCATCAGGCACTTGCGACGGCAAGCCGTTGGTCGCGCCGGATCATTTCCCCGGCGAGCGCGAGGTAGGCCAGCGCACCGCGTGAGGTTTTATCATAGATCAACACCGGCAAACCATGGCTCGGCGCTTCTGCGAGCCGGATGTTGCGCGGGATCATCGTGCGAAAAACCTTATCGCCGAAGTGCATGATCAGCTGCGCCGATACGTCGTTCGCCAGATTGTTGCGTGGGTCGAACATCGTCCGCAGCAATCCCTCGAGCTGCAAACTCGAATTCACCGCGTCCCGGATCCGTTTGACCGTCTGCAACAACGATGAAAGGCCTTCCAGCGCGTAGTACTCGCACTGGATCGGGATCAGCACACTGTCGGCTGCAGCAAGAGCGTTGACTGTGAGCAGATTCAGTGACGGTGGACAGTCGATGAACACGTAATCGTACTCGCGGGCGACACCGGCCAGAGCGGTCTTCAGTTTGTCCTCGCGGCGAAACGCGTCGATCAGCTGCACCTCTGCCGCGGTCAGGTCGGGGTTCGCCGGCAGCAGTACATATCCGCCGTTCTCGATACCGATCAGCGCATCGGACGCCGGTGCCTCACCGACGAGTACCTCGAAGGCGGTGACCTCGGGTTCGTTCTTGTCGACACCACTGCCCGTCGTCGCGTTGGCCTGTGGATCAAGGTCGACGAGCAGCACGTCCTTTCGTGTCGCAGCCAGCGACGCAGCCAGATTGACGCAGGTGGTGGTTTTCCCGACCCCGCCTTTCTGATTGGCGACAGCGATGATGCGGCTCATAGATCCTGTTTGCGTTGGAGCACGACGATGTGGCGTTCGCGATTCAGTTCCGGCACTTCGATACGGTTCACGGTTGCATCCCAGTGTGCCGGTAGTTCTCGGAGTTCATTCTCCGGATAGCGTCCCTTCATCGCCAGCACGCGTCCACCATCGCGGCACAGATGCCCGGCCTTCGAAAGATACTCACCCAACGTCGCGAACGCACGGGTCACGACCGTATCAAACGCCTGCGTCGGGCGGTAGTCCTCGCTGCGTGAGCGAACGACCTCGACGTTGGCGAGACCGAGTTCAACTACACAGTGGGTAACGAACCGGGTTCGCTTGGCGTTCGAATCCAACAGAGCGAATTCTTTCTCCGGTTCAGCGATCGCAAGCGGTAGCCCGGGCAACCCCGCGCCGGTGCCGACGTCGACGACCCGCTCACCGCTGAGCCAGGGTCGTAGCGCCAGACAGTCGAGCAGGTGCGCGACCTGTAGTTCGTCCCAGTTGCCGGCGCCGGTCAGATTGTAAGCGCGGTTCCATTTCAATAGCTCGTCACCGAAGCGCACCAGGAGCTTCGCCTGGCTGTTCGACAGTCTGACGCCCATCAGTTTTGATTGAGAAATCAACTGGTTGCGACGGTGACCCGTCATTCGCTGGTCCCGCGTGGGAAAAAGGCCGGGCAGTATACCGGAAGTTCAGTCGCGGGCCAGAAGCCGCTCAGGATCGGTCAGAACCAGGGTCATCGCCGAACCTTCGATCAGATCTGCGACGACGATCCGGTGGTTGTTGGTATCGGCGATGTAGATCTTGTCGCCGGCAATACTGATACCACCGGGTTCGTCGAGTTCGTCCATTCCGCCGATGAAAGATTTCACGACTGCGGTTTGTGGATCGAGAATCTTGATCTTGCTGTTGTATGTATCCGCGACGTAGACGACGCCATCGAGGTACTCGACGTCAAGGGGATGTTGCAGCCGAACTTTGCGGCCTTTGCCATCGACATCGCCAAAATCAAACAGCCCGGTGCCGATGATGGTTTCGAGTTCGGCATCTTCGTCGAAACCGGTGACACGGATTGCGCTGGCTTCCGAGTCCGCCACGAACAAACGTCGTCCATCCGTACTCAGACCACTGGGTTGGTTGAGACCCGCCTTCAGGCGTGGGCCGTCGGTCAGTTCCTCGCGCAGTGAACCGGCGAAGACTTTCAG
>JAZFZN010000166.1:0-5401 GCA_036475515.1 Gammaproteobacteria bacterium | reverse complement strand
AAAATATAGGATTCCGCAGTGGTGTGCAAACAGACTATTGCGACTCCGAGTGCCGCGACAACGCAAATGAGTTTTGACCCACGCTCTCGGCCCTGGCCTATTCGCTTCGCGAACGCTGTGGGTCGCACGATTCCGTTGTCCCTGGATCCGGATTCCCTGATGCAGACGGCGCGGCGACGCACGGGGCTCGAAGACTTTGGTCCGTTTCCGCTCGAGGAACCACTGCATCTGCTCAGTTCTGCCTACGAGAGCGAATCACGGATGAACTTTGTCGGACGCGCAGCGGCCCGAAGCTATCTGCTGCGTTTGCTCGAGAACCGTTTGAGACTGGAATGCGACCGCAAGAAATACCCGGAGATGGGGCAACAAAACATACCGGAACCGGTTTTTGTAGTGGGTTTGCCACGAACCGGCACGACGATTCTCTACAACCTGCTCGAACTGGATCCGGACAACCGTGCTCCGTTGTCGTGGGAAGTGATGATGCCGTCGCCACCACCAGGCCTGGACACGACGACACAACCGGATCCGCGCGTCGCCGAGACCGATCGTTTGCTGAATCGCGTGGATCGACTCGCCCCCGATTTCAAAAAGATTCATCCGCTCGGTGCGACACTGCCGCAGGAATGCATCGCCATCACCACGCATCCGTTGCAGAGCATCCAGTTCCATACGACACACCGTGTTCCGTCGTACCAGTCCTGGCTGGGTCGTCAGGATCTGAGACCTGGTTACGAATGGCACAAACGTTTTCTGCAGCATCTGCAGTGGCCTGGCGGTGGCGAACGTTGGTTGCTGAAGGCGCCGGCACATCTGTTCGGGCTGGATGCGTTGTTCGCTGTTTATCCGGACGCGCGGGTTATTCAGACGCACCGCGATCCGGTCAAAGTCGTCGCTTCGATCGCCAGCCACGGTTGTGTATTGCGTGCGGCGTTTTCGGACCAGATCGACGTGAACGAGATCGGCGCCGAATGGTGTGAGCTGTGGGCGCAGGGTCTGGAGTCTGCGATGGAATACCGGGCCCGTACCGGTATCGACGCATCGAGGATTCTCGATCTACAGTTCCACGAATTCATTGACGATCCGATGGCAACGGTTGGTCGGGTATACAGGCACTTTGGCTGGAAACTGAGTGACGAAGTCGAACAAGCAATGCGGCGCCATCTGCAAGACAACCCGAGGGATCAGCACGGTCCGCACGGGTACTCGCTGGCACAGTTCGGCCTCGATGAAGTGCAGGTCCGCGAACGCTATGCAGACTACTCTGACCGCTACGATGTGCCGGTCGAAAGCGAATGAGTCCGCTAGTCTCCGTCGACGCCTATTGCGCTTGGCCGGTGATCAACCCGCGGGTGCTCGTTGCTTTGCCGTCATTGACGACGGTCCGTGTCGGTAGTGCGGGTGGTGCCGTTTTGCGATAGCGGATGTGCGAACCGGTGACGCGGTGCGCGCGTGGGATCGGCGTCGATCCAGCGCGTTCATCTGCGTTCTCGACGCCACCTTGCTGGGCGCAGCCGGCGAGGACCAGAAGGAGTATTGCGGGGGTGTATTGCATTTTCACGATACACATCGTACTAAGTTATTCGTAGACAATATGCTTGAACCCGGATCCGATTTCAAGCTGCGGGGGCCCTGATGCTTGCCGGTTCAGCGGCCCTGTAAGAGAATCCGACGCCTTCAGCAAACGTGATCGTCATGACTGAGACCGTCTCCGAAGCACAAAGTGCAGACGCCGTATTGATGGTGCGCCCGGTGCGTTTCGCCAGCAATCCTCAGACGGAAGAGTCCAATGCGTTCCAGCGTCGACCGGATCTGGATCCGGACACCGCACAGGAAATTGCGACACGCGAGTTCGACGGCCTGGTCGCGGCACTGACCGACGCCGGTGTCGATGTTTGTGTTTTCGACGACACCGAAGAACCGGAGACACCGGATTCAGTGTTCCCGAACAACTGGGTCACTTTCCATGCCGACGGTACTGTCGTGTTGTATCCAATGCTGGCCGTGAACCGCCGCACCGAGCGACGCGAAGACATCATCGCGGATTTGTCGACCAAATATGACTACCGGATCACGCAGACAATCGATCTGACCGGACACGAACAAGACCATCGTTTTCTCGAGGGGACCGGTAGCGTCGTGCTCGATCGTGTCAATCGAATCGCGTACGCCTGTGTCTCGCCACGCACCGATCTGGATGCGCTCGGCGATTTCAGTCAGCGGCTGGACTACGACTTGGTCGTATTCGAGGCGACCGACAGCAACGGTGTGGCGATCTACCACACGAACGTCATGATGTGTCTCGGCACGGCGTTTGCGGTGATCTGTCTGGAGTCCATCCGTGACGAAGCACAATGCGCGGCCGTGCAGTGCACCCTGGAACGGACCGGACACGAGATCGTCGCGACTACTCTGGAGCAGATGGAACAGTTTGCCGGCAACATGCTCGAACTCAGAAACCGTACGGGAGAAACGCTCATCGCGATGTCCGCGCGCGCGTTCGGGTCGTTGACGCCAGAACAACGCGCCACACTGGAACGCTACGGCCGCATCGTATCTGCACCGATCGAGAACATAGAAGATCACGGCGGTGGCAGTGTGCGCTGCATGCTCGCGGAGATTCATTTGCCAAAGAAAGGATCGAAGCCCGAATGAGCGAAGACGGACTGCAGCGCATCCACGCGAAGGACAGCACTTGCTGGGGTTGTGGCCCATCGAACAAAGAGGGACTGCAGCTGAACAGCATCGTGAAGGGTGAGGAAGTCGTCGCGGAGTGGCAGCCACAGCCCTACCACCAGGCTTTTCCCGGCATCCTGAACGGTGGAATCATCGGTACTTTGCTCGACTGCCATTGCAATTGGACGGCAGCTTGGCATTTGATGGACCGTCGCTGGTCGGATCACCCGCCGTGCACGGTGACCGCCGAATACACGATCAAGCTGTTGAAACCGACACCCACCGATCGGCCGGTACAGCTGCGGGCGTGGGTGGTCGATGCGACGAACCGCCGGGCGAGCATCGCTGGCGAACTCAGCGTCGATGGTGAAGTCACAGCGACCTGTGAAGGGGTTTTTGTGGCCGTGAAGCCCGGTCACCCGGCCTACCATCGCTGGTAGTACAAAGGAGTACAGCTTGACTCAACCGCGAATCTTGATGTGCCCGCCGGATCATTTCGAAGTGGGCTACGCAATCAACCCGTGGATGCGGGGCAACGTCGACCAACTCGACGCCGACCTCGCCGCACGGCAGTGGAAGGACCTCGTTTCCGGGATCTCGGAAGTAGCCGATGTTGTGACCTTGCAGCCACAGCCAGGGCTGCCCGACATGGTGTTCACGGCCAATGCAGGGATTGTTTATAGAAACCGCGCGATGGGTGCGCATTTCATGCCGGAAGAGCGACGCGGCGAAGAACCATATTACAAGGAGTGGTTTTCGCAAGACGGCTTCGAACACTACGACCTTCCCGAGGACATAGCTTTCGAGGGCGCCGGGGACTGTTTGCTGGATCGTGGTGAGGCGTGGGTGTGGACTGGTTATGGTATCCGTTCAGAAATAACGGCGCGCGAACACCTGAAACGTTTCTACGACGACCGGGAAGTCATCTCGATGCGGCTCGTCGATGAGCGTTTCTATCACATCGATACTTGCTTGTGTCCACTGACCCGCGGCTATCTTTTATATTATCCGGAAGCGTTCGATGAACCGTCGCGTCGTGAGATCGACTCACGTGTTCCGGAAGAAAAAAGAATCATCGCGAGCGACGAAGACGCTGAGCATTTCGCCTGCAATGCGGTGAACGTTGGCGACACGCTCTTTCTTTCCGGGTGTACGGATGCGCTGAATACACGACTGCGCGACGCAGGCTTCAAAGTTCGCGAGATGAAACTCGGCGAGTTCCTAAAGTCGGGTGGTTCCGCGAAGTGTCTGACGTTGCGGCTGGACGAGCCCGCCTGAAAGTCGTGTCAGGGCTACAAACGGTGGGCGTCGATGTCACTGCGCATAGCCTCGGGCAGCGGCGTCGATTTTCCTGTCGTCTTGTCGATCCAGACGACGACGGCTTCTCCGGTTGCGTAGACCTCGTCGGTCTCACCGTCCCGCATTTCGTAGAGCGTTCGCAGGCTGCTGCGACCCGGTTCTGCACAGGAAACGGAAACCCTGACCGTGGCAGGGTAGGTCAGCGGTTTGACGAAGTTGCAGGATGCGGTCACGAGGATCGGCACGTCCTGGGTCGTCATCCAGTCCGGGTAAATGCGTTCCAGCCAAGCGGCACGGACCTGTTCGAAAAAGCTGAAATACACCGCGTTGTTGACGTGTTCGAAGGCGTCCATGTCGCCCCAACGCACGTCGATTTCGATGGTCTGCAGCGGTTTCGTGACGGCGTCGTCGGCCATGGTGTCCGGTACTCCTGTTGTTGAAAACGAATTTGAGCCGATGATCCGTTATCGAGTCAAACTGTCCGACCCAGGTGCACATGTTTTGGACGTCGTGTGCGAGATCGAATCGCCGCATCCGGACGGCCAGACTGTGTCGTTGCCGCGCTGGATTCCCGGCAGTTATCTGATTCGCGATTTTGCACGACACGTGATCGAAATCAGTGCCGCCTGTAACGGGCAGAACCTTGCGGTCCACAAGACCGACAACTCGACCTGGTCGGTCGAACCGGTTGCGGGACCTTTGTCGGTCCGGATGCGGGTCTATGCCTATGACCTGTCAGTGCGTGGTGCCTATTTCGATACGACCCGTGCGTTCTTCAACGGGCCCTGTGTGTTTCTGAAAGTACACGGCTTCGAAAACGAACAATCGGAAGTTCTGGTCGAGAGACCAGAGGACGAACGCCTGGACGACTTTCGCGTCGCAACGGCGATGCCGGCCGTGGATATCGATGGGGCCGGTTTTGGCAGCTACCGTGCCACCGGTTACGATGAACTGATCGACCATCCCTTCGAGATTTCCGATTTCACGCACGTCACTTTCGATGCCTGTAACGTGCCGCATCATGTCGCGATCAGCGGTCGCCACGAAACCGACACGGCACAGCTTGCGAAAGATCTGAGACGGATCTGCGAACAACACGTCCGGTTTTTTGGCGAACCGGCCCCGATGGACCAATACTGGTTTCTGACCATGGCCGTCGGCAAAGGCTACGGTGGGCTCGAACACCGTGCTTCTTCAAGCCTTTTGTGTCGGCGCGACGAGTTGCCGCTGTCCGGATCGAAGATGACCAAGGCGTACAGACGTTTCCTCGGTCTGGTCAGTCACGAGTATTTTCACAGCTGGAATGTCAAGCGGATGAAACCTGCGGTGTTCAGCCCGTATGAGCTGGACGCTGCGACTCCAACCGAACAGTTGTGGATCTTTGAAGGAATTACGTCCTACTACGACGAGTTGGCCTTGTTGCGCA
>JAZFZN010000165.1:0-2958 GCA_036475515.1 Gammaproteobacteria bacterium | reverse complement strand
GAGCACTGCGATCTTGTATATGGAGCGCCCACCGCCTGAAAAGATGAATCCGAGACCGAGCACGAGCAACACCGGCAGGAGTATGTTCCAACCGAACGACGAGCGATCCCGGATGAACTCCAGGTTTCGTGCACGCAGGACGGCAAGAAAACGACGGCTCATCCCCGCAACTCCTTGCCGGTCAACTCGAGGAACAGGTCTTCGAGTGTACGCGGCCGGATCGACAAGCGTTGCAGCGGTATGTCGCGGTCGAGCAGGGCACGAATCGCGCTGTCGACATCGCGTGCCGATATCTCGAAAACGTCTCCCGTCGTCAACACCGTGTATGGAAAACCATCCAGCCGTTCCTCAGCATCGACTTTTGGCACCGTCAGGATGACGTCTTCAAAATGTTCGGCGAGCAATTCGCGTGGTGTGCCTTCCGCGATGATGCTGCCGTTGTCCATGATCACAATCTGGTCGCAGAGGTGATAGGCCTCTTCCATGTAGTGTGTCGTCAGGATCATCGTCTTGTTGCGTGCTTTGATTGAACGGACAAGTTGCCAGAAATTTCGTCGCGCCTGAGGGTCGAGTCCAGTCGTCGGTTCATCGAGAAATACGAGTTCGGGATCATTGACCAGAGCGATTGCAAGCAGAAGACGCTGCCTCTGGCCACCCGACAGTTTGCGGTTGTCGCGATCCAGCAGGTCTTCCAGCGCGCAGACTTCGATCAAAGTGTCCAGATCTGCCTGGCGCCGATACAGACTGCGAAAAAACCCCAGGGTTTCGCGAACGGTCAGAAAGTCCTGGAGTGCTGTCGACTGGAACTGGATTCCGATTGCCTCGGAGAAATCCGCACCGCGAGCGTCGCCGCGATACCTGATTTCACCGGATGTGGGCTTCTGGATGCCCTCCATCATCTCGACCGTGGTCGTTTTGCCTGCACCGTTTGGACCCAGCAGACCAAAACAGCTGCCTTGTTCAACGACGAAGCTGATGCCGTCGACAGCCGTGACTTTCGGGTATCGTTTGACGAGATTACGGGCTTCGAGAATGGCGTTCATTCGGGGTCCCAACCGCAGGGATCGTAGGCGCGTCGGGCGCAACGGGCAACCGGAGCGTGATCGGGGTCACGCCTGTTGACCATGTTTTGATCTATTCTGGCGGCATTGTTAATGTGACGATGCCAGCCCGGCGAAAAACATGCGACTGATAAGACCCCTTTACGAGCTTCTCCCGTACTTCTATGCGCTGGCGGGCCTACTGGTCGTTGCGATGGCGTTCAGGCTTTCAGATGGTTCGGACGGTGCGACCTTTTTCTTTGTCCTCGGTTACGTCCTGATTATTTTCGGCGTCGTGTTGTGGCTGAAACGACGGGGATACCGGCGCACACGCAGGCGAGAAAACCGGCCCCTCTGAGTTCGAGCCCGTCACACAGCGGACCACGCGAACCCACCGCCTACGAGCACACAGACAGCAAAAAACACCACCCAACCCGGCACTGTTCCTTTGATCGGCGTGTAACGCTGCATCAGTGCCACCACGAAAAGCGGCAGCAACAGCCCGACCGTGGCCGCGATCGCCATGGTCACGGAAAACGAGAAACGCACCCCGTGTTCGATCTCATAGAACAGGTAGCCTGATGCGGCCAGCGTGGTAGCAGCCGCGCCGACAAAGAAAAGCAGCGTCTTATGGTAAAAGCGCAGGGTGCTCACGATTCGGAATCCTATCAGAAGCTCTTCACGCACGCTTTCTGTGAAGCGCGTCATGGTCCAGGAGGTGTGTGCTGCACTATCGTGGCGGCAGCGCGACAGTACCCCGGAGTGAGAAATGGCGGACTTCGAGACTTACAACTTTTTTGAGGCGCAGCAGGACTCGGATGCCGAGAAAACCGGTGTGCAGCCGGTGGCGAGACAGGCCGATCTCAGCATCGACGACTGGGACGGGTTTGGTGCGCGCTTTATGTCGTACCTGCGGAAGTTGCGCCGCAAGGATCGTGATAATCGGTAATGGTTGAACCGTTTTGGGAACGAGAAAACGGCGTCAGACGACGCCGTTTTCTTTGGTCTTTCCGGCTGCTGGCCAAAACGTGAACACGGTCACGGTGCCTGAGGGGCAGGGACCGTATTGTGGAATCGCAGTCTTCGGACTGCACCCTCAATCCCCCACATGATGAGGTCGATTGGCTGGCGGTTCCCGCCAGCCTTTTTTTGTCCTGTCATCCCGAGCCGAAGCCTCGAACCGAAGCCCTGAGCGAAGCGAAGGGGTAGTGAGAGGTCTTAGCGAGGGATCTTTGTCCTTCGCTTTCGGCGCAGCACAAGGATTCTTCGGCCGCCGTGCGGCCTCAGAATGACAGGGCTTTAACGGGTCGTTAACGGGTCGTTTCTTCGGGGGTCAGTGCGTCTATTCTGAGTGCGTGGATCTCGCGCCCGATCAGCGAACCGAGCGCGTCGTAGACAAGACGATGTCTCGCCAGGCGACCCTGACCGCAGAATTGGTCGCTGACGATGCGCAGGCTGTAGTGTCCCCCACCCGAACGGGCGCCCGGATGGCCGACGTGCTGGTGACTCTCGTCAGTAATCGACAGCTCAGTCGGGTGCAGAAACCCCTCGAGCCGATTTTCGATCATCACGATTCGGTTGTGGGCACTATGAAGGTTCAACTACGCGTCCTCGTCTCTGGGCAGTTTCCGGGTCATCCAGATGCTCTGACCGATCGCAAACACGAGTGTCAGCCCGAGCGTGCCAAACAGTTTGAAATTGACCCACGCGTCCTCGCTGAAATTATAGACCACGTACAGATTGGCGAGGCCAAGCACAACGAAAAACAGCGCCCATTGCATGTTCATCGCCCGCCAGTCTGAATCCGAAAACGGCAAGGGTTCCTGTTCTGTTTCTTCCATGACGCGTTGCATCAGACTGCGGATCACCGGTCGTTTCCAGATGAGCTGACTGCTGATCAGCACTGTGGCGAACAACC
>JAZFZN010000164.1:0-2215 GCA_036475515.1 Gammaproteobacteria bacterium | reverse complement strand
GAAGGCTCTCAACTTCATCAGGCGGTAGTGCTGCCACGTGTGACAATCGGACAGAACTGCAAAATTACCCGCGCCATCATCGATGAAGGCTGCGACATTCCGGATGGCACGATCATTGGAGAAGATCGCGACGCTGATACGAAACGTTTTCATGTAACCGACGGCGGAGTTGCACTCGTTTGTCCTTATATGTTGTAGCCGGATCTCCGGCGTTTCGGTAAAAGATCGCTCCGAGCAAGGAATGAAACCAACCAGGTACTCGTGGTTTGGAAAACGGTGGCGGGGTAGATTTGCGTCACAATAGCAGGCCTCATCGTACGCTCGACGTCGTGTTCTGCTGGCACATGCACCAGCCGCAATATCTCGTTTCCGACAACTCGGGTTACGAGATGCCATGGGTCTATCTGCACGGCATCAAGGACTACACGGATATGGCCGCGCATCTGGAAGCCGTGCCTGCCGCCAGAGCCGTGATCAATTTTTCACCGGTCCTGCTCGAGCAACTCACGGACTACGCGAAACGCATTGCATCCTGGGTACGGCATGGCGTCCCGATCGGAGATCCTCTGCTGGACGCACTGCGGGAGCCGGTTTCACCGGGGACAGAGCAGCGGGAAAGCATCATCCGCGCGTGCCTGAGAGCCCACAAGACCCACATGATCGAACGTTTCGTCGACTACGCCGAGCTTGCAAGGCGCGCGGAAGCGGAACTTGCCGGAAGCGCAGCACGTCTGGACGACGCGGCATTGCATGATCTCGTCGTCTGGTATCACCTGGCCTGGATGGGAGAATCGCTGCGCCGGGAAAATGCCTTCATCCGGTCACTCATCGAGAAGGGTTCAAGCTACACGCTGGATGAGCGTTTTGAACTCACGCGACGATTGGGCCAGATTCTGGCTGACCTGTTGCCCCGTTACCGGCGTCTGGCCGAACGCGGCCAGATCGAACTGTGCGTCTCCCCATACGCACACGCGATGCTGCCGTTGTTGATCGACTTCAATTGCGCGGCGGAGGCCGATCCGGAATCCCGCCTGCCGGGGGCCGGTTATCCGGATGGATACACCCGTTCCGAATGGCACACACGACGTGCGATTGAGGTGTTTGAAAAACATTTCGGTTTCCGGCCCAGTGGCTGCTGGCCGTCAGAAGGCGGTTTGAGCGATGCCGTGCTACGACTGCTGGAGGGCTGCGGATTTTCCTGGACCGCCAGTGGCACCAACGTGCTCAACCACAGCCTCGGATACGATGACGAACTGGCTCCTTACTGGGTCTGGAAGCGTGCCGGTGTGAACGTCGCGTGTTTCTTTCGCGACGATGAACTTTCCGACTTGATCGGTTTTTCTTACGCGCGCTGGAAACCCGAAGATGCCGTCGCAGATCTGGTCCGGCGGCTGGAGCGCATCAGCGATGCAGCGACGGATGACATGAAACCGGTGGTCAGCATCATTCTCGATGGCGAAAACGTCTGGGAGTATTTTCCAAACAACGGGTTTTTCTTTCTGCAGGAGCTTTATCAGCAGTGCTCCGAACATCCGCGTGTGAATCTCACGACATTTTCGGATGTGCTGTCTCAAAGAGGACACTTTCCGAATCTGTCGCATGTTGTCGCCGGAAGTTGGGTGGCCGGCAACTTTTCGCTCTGGGTCGGTCATGCAGAGAAAAACCGCGCCTGGGAATTACTCTGCGCCGCCAGGGAGGCTCTCGACCAGAAGCTGCGCGACAGCGTGTTCACTGCAGAAGATACCGCCCGGATCCTCAAGCAGCTCAGCGTCTGCGAAGGCTCCGACTGGTTTTGGTGGCTGGGTGACGACAATGATGCCGAGTCGACCCGTCAGTTCGACACACTTTTTCGCAGGCAGCTGTCCCGCCTTTACACGCTGGCGTCTTTGCCAGTCCCGGCCGAACTCGGAGAACCCATCGTCCAGAGCCACAAGCCGTCGTCCCCGGTCGGGACGATACGCAAAGCCAATCCGTGAACACAACGCCCGGTTTCGATCGCCACCGTGCCGGCGTGTTGTTACACCCGACTTCGTTGCCGGAGGGAACGCTCGGAAACGGCGCGTTTCGCTTCGTCGAATTTATGCAATCGGCGGGATTCAGCGTGTGGCAGGTTCTGCCGGTCGGTTTGAGCGCCACTCAGGGTTCGCCGTACAGCCCGCTCTCGGTATTTGCCGGCAACCCCGAGCTGATCGATCGCGCCGGTGCGAAGTCCACA
>JAZFZN010000163.1:0-4229 GCA_036475515.1 Gammaproteobacteria bacterium | reverse complement strand
TGTCAACGCACCGGCGAAACGCACGCGGTCATCGACTTCGAGTGTTTGGGCAAGCCGACGAAGATCTGCTTCCATCTCGCCGTCACCGGCAATGATCAGGTCGTAGTCTTTGAGTTCCGTCATCGCGCGAATCGCGATGTGATGACCCTTGCGTTCAATGAGGTGTCCGACCGAAAGCAATATCGGCCGGCACATCCCAAGTTCCCTGCGCAACGCCTCACGATCCACCGACGGTCGGAAGAACGCGAGATCGACACCATTACGCAAGGTAATGACGCGATGTTCCGGTACACCCAGTTCGATGAGCCGACTGCGTAACGCCTCACTTACTGTGATGACGCGGGAACAATACTTTGCCGCCCAAAGCACCATTCTTCTGGGCCAGGTGTATCGAGGGATCAGATTCACGTCCGTGCCTCGCGCAGTAATGACAACTGGCATTCCAAGCTTCCGCCCGAACCATGCGGCTGCAACACCGTCCGGATAGAAATAATGCGCATCGATGAGATCGAATCCCTCCCGCATCTTGTCGCGCACGTGTGTGTTGACGCCTTTTACGAGCAACAGTGGTGCAAGTGACATCCCAAGTTTCGGGATGACCGGGAAACGTGGGTGTGTGATCCGGATGTCGTGGCGACGTTCTTCGGCAGGTACGCTCGCGTATCGTCCGTAAATACCGAAGCTACCGTTTCGAAACGGAAACCACGGCACCGGCGCGATCACCTCGGTTTCGACTTCGCCGCTTGCCACCAGGTGTCTCAATCGTTGCTCGACAAAAATGCCGTGATGCGGCTGCTGCGAGTTCGGATACAGTGTTGTGAAAGTCAAAGTGCGCATCAGAACTGTTCTGAATGTCTGAGGAAACCATCGAACATCAGCAACGCCCAGATCGGTGCGCTGTATTCTCTTTGGCCGGACTGGTGTTGCTCGACGATGCGTTTTAGAACAGTCCGGTTGAAAACACCGGCGTCCATCAAACGTTCCCCGAGCACCGTCGTGCGGACACGTTTGGCCAGAGGGCCACGGAACCAGCTGGCCAACGGGACTGCGAACCCCATCTTGGGGCGATAGAGAATTTCGGCTGGAAGGTACGGTTCCAGTGCTTTCTTGAAAACGTGTTTCCCTTCCCTGCCGTTCAGTTTGATGCTGGCCGGCAAACCTGCCACCCATTCGACGAATTCGTGATCCAGAATCGGGACGCGCACTTCGAGGCTGTGCGCCATGCTCGCCCTGTCGACTTTTGTCAGGATGTCACCTGGCAGGTAGGTCTTGAAATCGAGGTATTGAGCAAGGGACACCGGATGGACTCTACCGGCGTCTCTGGCGTGTTGCTCGAGCACCTCGAGCGCACGATAGCCTTGCAGTCGTTCGCGGAAGGAGTCCGAAAACAACTCGCGGTGTAGATCGTCTGTCAGGATTGAAACACTGTTGAAGTAACCTTCGAGTGTGTCGCGCGCCAGCGCCTGCAGCGTCGATTTCGCACGCAGTACTCTTGGCGCCCAGTCGAGCTTCGGATAAATGTGCCCTGCCAGACCAAAGGTTGGTCCACGCAGCCACTGTGGCAGGACACGTCGCACACGCTCTTCATAGGCGTGCCAGCGGTAGCGACGGTAGCCTGCAAAACTCTCATCACCGCCATCGCCAGACAATGCGACCGTCACTTCGCGACGCGCGAGTTCGCAGACACGGTAAGTCGGTATTGCAGAACTGTCCGCGTATGGTTCGTCGTACAGTGCAACCAGGTCATCGATCAGACTGAAATCGTCGGGATCGACCTGCTCGACACGGTGTTTTGTCTTGTACCGGGCAGCGACCAGTTCGGCGAACCGAGACTCGTTGTACTTCGGGTCGCCAAACGATATCGAACAGGTATTGACCGGCTCTTTCGAAAGACCGGCCATCATCGACACCACTGCACTGGAGTCGACACCCCCGGACAGGAATGCCCCGAGCGGCACTTCGGAAATCAGACGCCTCCGCACGGCACAACGGAACCGGTCGGTGAGTTCTTCATACAGCGCGCCGCTGTGATCTGCGGGCTGTGGCTCGAAGGAAACATTCCAATAACGCTTCGGCTCCGGCACGGTCTGGCCGCGACGGGCAAGCAGCGTCGTGCCGGGACTCAGCTTGCTGGCGTGGTCGACGATTGTGCGTGGCTCCGGGATGTATCCGTAGGCAAAGTAGTCCTCGACCGCCTGTGGCTGGATCTCGCGTGGCAGATCCGGGTGCAAAAACAACGACTTCAATTCCGACGCGAACAGAAGATATCCGTTCGGGGTAACCGCGTAGCACAGGGGTTTGATTCCAAGCCGGTCGCGCGCAAGAAATACCGAACGTGTCGGTGCGTCCCACAGCGCAAACGCAAACATGCCATTGAATCTCTCGACACAGCGTTCGCCCCACTCGCGATAGGCGTACAGAATCACCTCGGTATCGCTGTGTGTGTGGAACTGATGACCGAGACCTTCCAGGTCTGTGCGGACATCCATGAAGTTGTAGATCTCGCCGTTGTAGGTCACGACGAGTTGACCATCGGCGGTTGCCATCGGCTGCTGGCCGGTGGCGATGTCGATGATCGACAAGCGTCTGTGTCCGAATCCGACCCCCGCATCGACATAAAAACCGTTGTCATCCGGTCCGCGATGGCTCAATACGTTTGTCATCCGGCCGAGCAACTCGCGGTCGATCGAACGCTCGTCCTTCAGATCAAAGATTCCGGTGATCCCGCACATCAGACCGGTCTCCGTTCGATGATCCCGGTCTCTCGCGCGGTGTCGTCGTAGAGTTTCGCGTAAGTAGAGATCATTGCATCGAGAGAAAAGTGCTTTTCAACACGGACCCGACCAGCCTGTCCTTCGCGTCGAACGCGTGCAGGGTCGGCTGCGTACGCGTCGATCACATCGGCCAGGGTGGATGCCTCGGAGCGGGGTATGAGGGACCCGGTTTCCCCATCGATTACGAGTTCGGGATTACCACCGACGTCCGTAGCGATGACGGCCAGCCCGGCAGCCATCGCCTCGAGAACCGTATTCGAGATTCCTTCGTTCAGCGACGGGAGTACAAACAGATCGAACCCGCGCAACAGTTCCGGAATGTCATCTCGATTACCCGGGATCCAGGCAAGATCACGCAAGCGATGCGTGGCCAGCAAGGTATCGATCTCGTGTTTCAGACTCCCGTCACCGAGGATTACCAGCCGCAGCTTCCGGCGCATTTCGGGCTTGATTTCGACCAGTCGAACGAACGCCCGAACAAGCGTCATCGGGTCCTTGACGGCCTCCATGCGACCGACGGTACCGACGACGAACAAACGTTCATCCCGAAATTTGTTTGGGAACGATTCACGCCCGCTGCCGACACGAAATCTCGCTGTGTCGACACCGTTGTACAACTGAACAACACGATCGTCATGTCCGAGCGTTGCGCCCAGCCATTCAGCCAGGTGTTTCGAAACCGCCACGTGTCGTGTGATCCATGGGCGACACAAACGCCGCAACCAGCGGTACTTTACGTTTGAACCATGCAGGTCGATCAGATCCCAGCCGTGTTCGCCGTGAATCCGGCACGGAACACCGGCAAACGCGGCGACCGGGACACAATCGAGTGTGCCGAGGTTGCGTGTGTGTACGATGTCAGGCCCCAGACGGCGCAACAGCCGCCACAAGCGACGATAGACGCCGAAATCCTTTCCTTCCCTCTTGTTCAACTCATAGATATTCACCTCGCGTACGATGCGTTCCTGAAACGACTGTGCATCGGTCAAACAAACGACAGAGTGCCGAAATCGGCCCGGCAGATGGTTGATCAGGTTCACGAGGCCGTTTTCGAGGCCACCGACATCGAGCCTGTGTATCACGTGCACGATGTGCAGCACCCGTGCCTCCGATACGAGTTGTGTTGGAATTGCCTGCGTTGGAGCACTGTTCATCGCGGGCAACCTTCAGTGACACAGTGCTTCAATTCTTCGTATGCAACGGCAAGGAAATCAGTGAGCCGCTGTTCGGCAAGTTCCGGGTCCCCGGCATCCGTTGCAACGGCGACGAGTGCGGAGCCGCTTCCGCCCCCGGTGAGCAGATTGAACGCTTCGCGAAGTTTGGCGGGTCTGTCCCCGGCGACACTGACGCCATCGATTTCGTACCAGGAATAGACCAGCAGTTCACCGGACCGAGAACGCAATTCCGTCGCGCGCACATCGAGGGAGGCTTGCGGGACACTGATCGTTTGATGAC
>JAZFZN010000162.1:0-2192 GCA_036475515.1 Gammaproteobacteria bacterium | reverse complement strand
GCGTTGATCGAAAACGGCCATGCGTACCGTGCTGACAACAACGATGTCTACTACTCGGTGAGTTCGTTCGATGGATACGGACGCCTGTCAGGGAAACGCCTGGAGGACCTGCGAGCGGGTGCGCGTGTCGAAATCGACGAAGCCAAGCGCGACCCGCTCGATTTTGTGTTGTGGAAAGCCGCCAAAGCCGGCGAACCGGCCTGGGATTCACCCTGGGGGTCGGGGCGTCCCGGCTGGCACATCGAATGCTCAGCAATGTCAACCGATCTGCTCGGCGAGTATTTCGACATTCACGGTGGAGGCATGGACCTGAAGTTTCCGCACCACGAGAACGAAATCGCACAATCTTGTGGGGCGACCGGACAACCGTTCGTCAAGTACTGGCTGCACAATGGTTTTGTCCGTGTTGATGACGAAAAAATGTCGAAGTCGCTCGGCAATTTCTTTATCGTCCGTGATGTGCTGGGACGCTACGATCTGGAAGTCGTGCGCTATTTTATACTGAGCAGCCACTACCGCAGTCCGCTGAACTATTCAAACGAGAATCTCGACCAGGCGAAAGCTGCGCTGGATCGTTTGTATCTGGCGTTACGCGATCTCCCGGAGCTCACAGAGGTCGGTGACACGAAGGACTGGAGTGCTCGATTCGACGCGGCAATGAGTGACGACTTCAATACTCCCGCAGCGCTTGCGGTGCTCAAAGATCTTGCTGGCGAGATCAACGTAGCAAGGAGCAGCGGGAAACCGGAGCAAGCAGCCGCGTTGGCGACGCGTCTGACAGAACTCAGCGGCGTGATCGGTCTGTTGCAACAGGACCCCGAAACATACCTGAGGAAAGCCGGCACCGAGGGCGGCCTGAGCGACGCGGAAATCGACGCGCTGATCGCAAGGCGCAACGAAGCCCGCGCCAAAAAAGACTGGAGAGGAGCGGACCGCTATCGTGACGAGCTTGCACTGGCCGGGGTGATCCTCGAAGACGGGTCGGACGGCACGAGCTGGCGACGGGAATAATTGGGGTCAACAAGAGGGGTCAGAGAGTATTTTTTAAGTCGTTGATTTTTATTGAGTGGTTCTTGTTCAAAAAACTGACTTATTAAGAAAAATCAACGACTTAAATACTCTCTGACCATTTCACCATTTTCTTTCGCCAGACGGATCTCGGCTGCTTCGACGGTGTTGGTCAGAAGCGTGGCCACGGTCATCGGTCCGACCCCACCGGGGACTGGCGTGATGTAAGCGGCGCGTTCGGCTGCGGTCTCGAACACCACGTCGCCGATCAGTTTGCCGTCCTCCTGTCGATTGATACCGACGTCGATGACGACGGCACCTTCGCGAACCCATTCCCCCGGGATCAGACCGGGCTTGCCGACGGCGACCACGAGGATTTCGGCGCGTCCGACCTTTTCTTCGAGATTCTGCGTAAAACGGTGACAGATCGTGACCGTCGCACCGGCCAGTAACAGCTCCAGCGCCATCGGTCGGCCAACGATGTTCGATGCGCCGACGACGACCGCGTCGCGTCCCCGCACCGGAATACCGTAGTGCTCCAGCAACGTCAGTACGCCGACGGGCGTGCATGAACGAAGCTTGGGTATGCGTTGTACCAGACGGCCGACGTTGTACGGATGAAAGCCGTCGATGTCTTTTGCGGGATCGACCGCCTCGATGATGTCCGGTTCGACGATGTGATCGGGCAATGGTAGCTGCACGAGAATGCCGTCGATGTCATCGTCGTCGTTCAGTTGGTGAATGAGCGCAACCAGATCATCCTGGCTGGCATCGGACGGCAGATCGAATGCGTGCGAGACGATGCCGGCTTGTTCACAGGCGCGACGTTTGTTGCGCACATAGATCGCGGACGCTGGGTCGTCGCCGACCAGTACCACCGCCAAACCCGGCCGGTGGCCGCGTTCGGCAAGCGCTTCGACACGACGTGCGGCTTCCTGTTTGACTTTTTCGGCGACGGCTTTGCCGTCGATGATTACCGCCGACATTTGGGTCCCGGGTCAAAATGGAGCAGGATTCTCGCACGCGGACCTGTGGTGGACAAGAACGCAACTGATTCTGAAAACGCTTGATTGCAAAGGGAAAGCCGCGTTGACTGGTTTTCGGGTGGGTCGTATCATGCTCCGCCGCCGTTCGGGGCATGGCGCAGTCTGGTAGCGCATCTGCTTTGGGAGCAGAGGGTCGGC
>JAZFZN010000161.1:0-11039 GCA_036475515.1 Gammaproteobacteria bacterium | reverse complement strand
GTTAATCAGCACCTGCGCGAGTTCGTATTGCGCTTCCATGTCGCCTTTGTTCGCCAGCGGCATCAGGAGTTCAGTCAGTTCTTTGTAGTTCTGCACCTCCCGTTCTTCGATCTCCGGTCTGACCAGTTCGTCGATATCGGCTCGTGTTCGCTCACGAACGATGGGCAATAGGTGCGTCGATGGTCTGTCCGTCGCAGAATCGGGATGCTCGTACGCATTACCGCGAGTGCGTCCTCTTGTTGGTTCCTGAACGCGTGGGTATTCAGGTTCGTCCGCGGCTCGTTCCTGTATTGCGAGCCATACCGTCGCAACAACTACAACAGTTATCAGTACCAGTACTGCACCTGGTGTCCTGGTCATGAGTCAGTCCGGACAGGAGTACTCATGGAATCGTAGCGGTCCCTGACCGGTCGGCGCAACGCAGACTGATCGCTTCCGCAACGTGTCGTTCGGTACAGATATTTGCGCCTTCAAGGTCTGCAATTGTGCGCGACAGCTTCAGTATCCGGTGCACACCACGCATCGATAACGCGAATCGGCTTGTTGCGGTCTTGAGCAGTTGCCGAGCTTCTTCGTCCAGACGACAGCACTCGTCTAACTGACTCGGTGTCAGCAGCGCATTGAGAACCTGTTGACGGTTGATCTGCAAGTCTCTTGCCGCAATCACACGCTGTGCGACAGCTGCACTGGGTTCCCCTACCTCTGCACAATTGTTCACCGCAACTTCCGGGGGCGGGCGCCCCACTTCGACGTGCATATCGATGCGATCCCTGAACGGTCCCGAGACTCGGGCCCGGTAACGACCAACGACGTCCGGTGGACAGTTGCAACGACCGGACTCGTCGCCGAGAAACCCGCATGGACATGGATTCATCGCAGCAATGAGCTGAAACCGCGTCGGAAATTCGGCCTGGTGCGCAGCACGGGAAACAGTGATCGATCCGGTCTCCAATGGTTCTCGCAAAACCTCGAGCACGTGACGTGAAAATTCCGGCAATTCGTCGAGAAAAAGAACACCGTTGTGTGCCAGCGAAATTTCACCCGGTCTCGGCGGGCGACCGCCGCCGACCAGTGCTACAGCGGATGCGGTGTGATGCGGACTACGAAACGGACGCTTGCGCCAGGTCCTGGCGGCGAATCCCCCGCTGCTGATCGATGCAATGCTCGCGGTTTCAACCGCTTCATCTTCGGTCAGCGGCGGAAGAATGCCGGGAAGCCGGCGTGCCAGCATGCTCTTGCCGGTCCCCGGCGGGCCGATCATCAGGAGCCCGTGACCGCCCGCTGCTGCAATTTCGAGCGCACGCTTTGCAGTCGGTTGCCCACGCACATCCCTCAGATCCCGATGTTCCCGGGACTGAGCCACCGAACCGGACACCACCGTGGGCAACTGCCGCGCGGAAAAAAGATGAGCGCATACGTCGAGAAGATGCGATGCAGCACGGACGTCGGCCCGGCCGGCCAGTGCCGCTTCATCCGCATTTTCGTTTGCGACGATCAACGAACGCCCTGAAGATGCCGCGGCGAGCGCGACAGGCAGAACACCACTGATCGGTCGCAAGGCACCGGTCAGCGAGAGCTCCGCGGTGAACTCCAGATCGGCCAACGATGATTCGGGAAGCTGACCCGATGCTGCGAGGATTCCGATTGCAATCGGCAGATCGAACCGGCCACCTTCTTTACGCAGATCCGCGGGCGAAAGATTGACGGTGATGCGCCGGGTCGGGAATTCAAACCGAGAGTTCTGAATCGCTGAACGCACGCGATCTTTGCTCTCTCGGACGGCCGCCTGCGGTAGCCCGACGATCGAAAGGCCGGGTAGTCCGTTTGCGAGATGAACTTCGACGCGCACTTCAGGGGCGTCGAGCCCGTTCTGTGCACGGCTGAATACGGTTGCAAGTGCCACATCGCCCTCCATGGCATCAGTGGGGTCAGACCCCGCTCCGACCCGGGTCAGAGCGGTGCCAGAGCCGTTGCTTCAGGATCCGGAAATACGATCTCCAATTGAGTGCTCGAGTTCCTTGAGCTGCGCTTCCATCTTTTCCAGTTTGTCACGTGTGCGTCTCAGTACCGCTGCCTGTACATCGAATTCTTCGCGTGTCACGAGATCCATGCGTCCGAGCGCCGACTGCAGAACCGTCTTGAAGTTTTTCTCCGCCTCCGTCTGCAGGTTCCTCAGTCCTTTGGGTACGGACTCTGACAGACGCTTTGCGAGATCATCAATAATCTTGGGATCAATCATGCGTCCAAGTGTAGCGCAACCGGATTCTGGTAGACTCGCGGCCACAGCACCGGCACGAGGATCGCGACGGTGAAAATGGTCACCGCCATCATCAAACCCTTCAAGCTCGACGACGTTCGGGCCATCCTTTCACAGATTGGCGTGCAAGGCATAACTGTGACGGAGGTCAAAGGCTTCGGGCGCCAGAAGGGGCATACTGAACTCTACCGTGGCGCCGAATATGTTGTTGATTTTCTTCCAAAAATGAAACTGGAAGTTGCTGTTTCCGACGACATTCTGGACCAGGTTCTGGAAGCGATTACAAACGTCGCGCGCACCGGTAAAATCGGCGATGGGAAGATCTTCGTGTTCGACCTCGAGCAGGCCATTCGAATCCGGACCGGCGAGACGAACGCAGACGCCATTTGACTGAAACACAGAGCATGGGGAGAACGATGCGCGCCCGAATCCCGATCCTGATCGCGGCGGTTTTCGCAATCGGCACCGCCGGTGCAACGGACGTCTACAGAACTGTAGAGGCTGACGGCACTCCGGTTTACTCCGACAAACCGGAAAGCAGCCAGAGCCTGCTCGTCGAAAGAACAGTGACGGGGTCCCAGACCACCACGCAAGACACCGGGGGAGTCGATATCTCCGCCTTGTCGACCGAGGAACGGTCGATAAACCAGCTGCGTTGCGAGCTGATGAAGAAAACACTGACGCAGTACGAGTCTTCCGATTATCTGGTCGATGACAACCCTGATGGAACTCAGCGCGTCCTCAGCGACCAGGAAATGGCAGCAACAATCGACAAGGCGCAAGCAGACGTCGAACGTTTCTGCATCTGACATGCGCATCGCTCGACGAATATTCCTGAGCACGCTCTGCATGGCACTCACCGCAGTTGCGCAGGCTGGTGACGTCTATCGTTACGTCGACACCGAAGGCAACGTCGTCTACACGGACTACCCGCCGACGACGGACGAGCTTGTCGACATCGAATCCAAATCAACCGATCCTGGAACGATCGATGTCCGCAAGAAACGAGTCGAGGAATACCAAGCGCTCCAGGCACGAAAGACTGAACTCGCAGCAAACGATGCGGGACGCAAAGCTCAAGAGCAGCTTGATCGCGCGGACAATTGCCGCAAGTTCCAGGAAAAGCTCGTTTACTACGAGCAAGCCCACCGGATGTACGAAGAGACTGAGGGCGGCGGACGCAGGTATTACACTGCAGAAGAACAAACCGCAGCGATCGACGAGACGCGAGCCAACGTCAAGAAATACTGCGACTGACGGCCGCTACTGAAACTCCCTGACGAAGAAAGCGGGCATCGCGAAAGCGCCCTTGTGCACCTCTGGTGTGTAATAGCGTGTATCGAAGTTTCTCGACGCCGCATCTTCCTCGCGAAAACTGTCAATTTGTGCACCCTTGCGCGCCATCGTCGCAGACCACCACCCGGACGGATAAGAGGGCTGCGGGAACTGGATCGTCTTGACGTCTGCAAAACCGGCATCTGCCATCGCCTTGCGCATGCCGGATAAGATCTCCATATGCAGCAGAGGCGACTCCGACTGTTGTACGACCAGGCCACGATCGGACAATGCATTCAGACAGGTGCGATAGAAGGCTTCGGTGAACAGGCCTTTGGCAGGACCGATCGGGTCCGTGCTGTCGACAATAATCACATCCAGATTTTCCGGTTGCGCTTCGGCCATCCAGCGGATTCCGTCGCCAAAAACGAATTCAGCCCGTAGATCGTGATTTGACTCGGTGAGTTCCGGAAAATAGGTCTCGGCAAGCCTTGTCACACGCTCATCGATCTCGATCTGAACAGCGCTTTCGATCGATCCGTGCTTGAGTACTTCGCGCAAGGTACCGCAGTCACCGCCGCCAATGATTACGATGTGTTTCGGATCACCATGACTGTACAACACCGGATGCGACATCATTTCGTGATATATGAAGTTGTCGCGCTCGGTCAGCATCACGAAACCATCGATCACCATCAGGTTTCCGAATTTTTCCGTTCGATATATATCGATCGTTTGAAACTCGGTCTTTTCGCTGTGTAGTTTTTCGGAGAGTTTCAGCGAGAACGCCATTCCTCCTTCCGGCGCCTCTTCGGTAAACCACTTCGCGTCCAGCGGCATCGTAGGACCTCGTTGACCGGTTTGTTGCATCTGGGCTTGGCGTCCCGGAAAATGGCGCTGCCCGTCGTTCCTGCGGGATATCTATTATAAGCATGACGCTCCAGGCAGAGCCCGACGCCCGCGAAACATACGCCTTCGACGGCTGGAGTGGTGGCTATTTCGACGTCGATGCCCTTGGGCACGTGTCTGTTTTTCCGGACCCATCCCGCGCTCGCGTGTCGGTTGACCTTTGCGAACTGGCCGGTGAGATCGAGAAACAGGGTCTACCGCTGCCGATTCTGGTCCGGTTCAACGACATTCTGAAGCATCGTGTGGCGGAACTGCATCGCGTGTTTGCCGATGCGGTGAGCCGGTACGAGTATCGCGGCGACTACACGCCGGTTTATCCGATCAAGGTCAACCAGCAACACAGTGTCGTAACCCATCTAGTCGATGGAGACCAGCGTGTCGGGCTCGAATCCGGGAGCAAACCCGAACTGATGGCCATCCTGGGCGCGTCGTGTCCCGGTGGAATTATCGTCTGCAACGGCTACAAAGACAGCGCATATCTTCGGCTCGCGATGATCGGCCAACAGATGGGCTATCGCGTCTACATCGTGATCGAGAAACTCGCAGAACTGGACCTACTGGTCCGGGAAGCGCGTGAAATGGAAGTCAAACCGCTGATCGGGTTGCGGGTCCGTCTCGCGACCATCGGTGGTGGCCAGTGGCAGAACACCGGTGGCACAAAATCCAAGTTCGGTCTTTCTGCGCAGCAGGTTATCGAGGTACTGAATCGACTGGAACAAAACGGTCTCAAGGAACAGCTCGTGATGCTGCACGTCCATCTGGGCTCCCAGATCCCGACGATTGCCGGCATCCGGCGTGGTATCCGCGAGGCCATGCGTTTTTATACAGAGATCAGCCAGCGTGGCTTTGCAGTGGCTGTGTTCGATGTCGGTGGCGGACTCGGTATCGACTACGAAGGAACACGATCTTCGTCGAGTTTTTCAACCAACTACAATCTCGACGAATATGCCAGCTGTATCGTCGAGACGGTTTGTGGTGTCTGCCGCGAGCACGAACTACCGGAACCCCGTCTGTTTTCCGAATCGGGACGTGCTCTGACGGCCCACCATGCCGTTCTGATCACCGATGTGATTGGTCGCGAGTCTGTCGAAACTGACCTGGCGGCGAATCTGCCGGGCGAAGACTCGACGGTGTTTCAGTTTCTGGTCAGATTGTCTGAACGACTAAACGAAACCGATGATCCGACCGACGCATCGAGCATCTATTCCGCGGCGAGCTCTGGTCTGGCGAGCATGCACGATGACTTCGCCTGGGGTCAGATCGATATCACACAACGCGCCCACGGCGAGAAACTGTATCGTTCGATACTTCTGCGTGTGAGCGAGCTGGCACGGAAGGATCGACAACACAACGCCGCGTTGATCGAAGAGTTGCGACCGTTGCTCGCAGAGCAGTACTTCTGCAACCTGTCGATTTTTCAGTCGATGCCGGATATCTGGGCGCTTGGCCAGATCTTTCCGATCGTGCCGCTGCAGAGACTGGACACGCCACCGACACACCAGGTCGTACTACGCGATCTGACCTGTGATTCGGACGGACGGATCGATTTCTACGTCGGCGCCGGCGGCCGACACTCGACACTCAGCGCTCATCCGATCGAACCTGGCGAACGCTATCTGCTGGGCTTTTTTCTCGTAGGCGCCTACCAGGAAATTTTGGGCGATATGCACAATCTGTTTGGAGACACCGCGTCGGTGAACGTCGATTTGAACCAGGACGGAAGCTTCAAACTGAGTTCGCCAGAACCGGGAGATCGTGCTGACAAACTGCTTCGCTATGTTAACTTCGACCCGGAAGAGCTGATGAGGCGCTACAGAGAACGGATTGCGGAAGCACCACTCAGTGAAACGCTCCGCAGCGAGTACCTTGCATCACTGCAATCCGGTCTGCGCGCATACACATACATGGAAGGCTAGGGGGATCGCGACTTTGCGAACAGGATTCATCGGACTCGGGGCAATGGGCTGGCCGATGGCGGCCAACCTGAAGCGTGCCGGTCTGCTCAACAGTGTATGGAACCGGACCACGGAAAACGCCGTGGCTTTCGGTCAGCAACACGACGCGCAATACGTCGCGTCGCCGGAGGAACTGGCGCAGGACTCTGAAGCAATCGTGTTGTGTGTATCGCGTGACGAGGACGTGCTCGATCTCGCACGACGTCTTGGGGGTGCTTTGAAGACGGGAACACTCATTATCGACTGCTCGACGGTCAGCGCCGAAACCGCGAGAGAGGCCGCCGCGATCGTTGCGGTGGCCGGTGGATCGTTCCTCGATTGCCCGGTCAGCGGTGGTACCGAAGGAGCACGTGACGCAGCGCTCGCCATCATGTGCGGTGGCGACGAACCATCGTTCGAACGAGCAAGACCTGTGCTTGAGGCAATGGGGCGTAACATCCGCTTTATGGGTCCGTCGGGTTCCGGCCAGGCCACGAAAGCCGTAAACCAGATCGCTGTGGCCGGCATCAACCAGGCCGTCACCGAAGCGCTGGCTTTTGCGATGGCGGAAGGGCTTCCGATTGACGATGTCATTGACGTATTGTCGAAAGGCGCCGCCGGGAACTGGTTTCTGACACATCGTGGGCCGACGATGGTGCGTGGGCAGTATCCGCTCGGATTCAAGGTCGAGCTGCATCGAAAAGACCTCGAGATTTGCAAGTCGATGGCTGCCGGGCACGGTGCGCAACTGCCGATCGTCGAGATGACACTGGTACATTACGGCAGACTGATCGATGATCACGCCGGAGACGACATTTCGTCTCTGTTCGAGCTGAAGAAAGGCCTGTTCGACCGCAGCAAATGACAGCCACGAGCGAGAAAATCGACGGCGGCAGCGTCGGTATGTATCTGCCGAATTTCTGCGACAGCCGAAATGTCTTTGTAATCGTTATCATCGCCGAACTCGTGGCGATCATCCTGACGATTGCACGCACAAGTGTTGACTCGGCTTTCTGGCTGAGTCTTGCCTGGAGCTCACTGTTCCTGATCTGGGTCGCGCTCATGAGCGCCGCCGCACTATGTGTCGCGCGACCGTTTCTGGAGGACATGAGTGCTGCGCGTGTAACCGTCATCAGCATGCTGTTGTTGCTGGCAACAACAGCATTGCTTTCGGAAGTTGCGTGGTTGATCGGCCAGTGGTTCAGTGCAAGCGATACGATCTTTCCTCAAACACACGGAACCTTCCTGCTCCGGAATATTGCGATCGCGGCCATTGTCAGCGTTATGGTCCTGCGCTACCTGTACGTCACCTACGAATGGCGTCGTAACGTTCAGGCCGAATCGCGTTCGCGTGTTCAGTTGTTGCAGGCCCGCATTCGTCCACACTTCCTGTTCAACAGTCTGAACACGGTCGCTTCGCTGACGCGCTCCGATCCAGCCGCGGCCGAAGAAGCCATCGAGGACTTGTCCGATCTGTTCAGGGCCAATCTGCGGGAGCAACGGGAACGCATTTCACTGAAAGAAGAGCTCGAGATTGCACGCATGTATCAGCGTATCGAGCAACTCAGACTTGGCGATCGACTGCATGTCGAATGGAACCTCAACGATGTGCCATTGCGCGCGAGCGTTCCGAGTCTGACTGTGCAGCCATTGCTCGAGAACGCTATTTACCACGGCATCGAACCCTTGCCGGAGGGCGGCACCGTGCGAATCGAGGGACGGCAGGACGGCAACTGGGTCGAGTTGTCGGTTTCGAATCCCCTGCCGCCGGATCGCGACCAGGGACACCGTCGGGGCAACAAACTTGCGTTGGAGAACGTCGCGCACCGCATCGCCCTCGCATACGAGGACGGCAGCCTCGATGTACAAGACGGCCCGGACGTGTTTCGCGTTACATTGCGGTTTCCCTATCTCAAGGGAACACCGTGAAGGTTGTCATCGTCGATGACGAAGCGCCGGCAAGAGACCGGCTCTCCCGTCTCGTCAGTGAACTGGATGATTATGCAGTGGTTGGGGATGCCACAAACGGCGCAGAAGCGCTGATGGTCTGTCACGATCAAGCGCCGGACATCGTACTGATGGACATCCGCATGCCGGGGATGGATGGCATCGAAGCGGCTCAAAACCTGGCATTGCTCGATGAACCACCTGCCGTCATTTTCACGACCGCATACAACGAATACGCAATCGAAGCCTTCGAAGCACAGGCGATCGGTTATCTGATGAAACCGATCCGCCGTTCGCGTCTTGTAGCCGTATTGGCACAGGCAACGCGTCTGACGCGGCCACAACTCACTGCAGTCGCACAACGCGAACAACCGCTCAGAAAACGCAGCCATCTCTGTGCCCGTGTCCGCGATGACCTCGTTCTGATCCCGGTCGAAGACGTCGTGTTCCTCGTTGCCGATCAGAAGTACGTACGCATGCGACATACCGCTGGCGAAGTATTGATTGATGAATCACTGAAAGCGCTTGAGAACGAATTCAGCGATGAGTTCCTGCGTATCCACAGAAATGCACTCGTATCGGTCGGGCACATGAAAACACTGCACCGGCAGGAAGACGGTGGCTACGAAGTCGAAGTGGACGGCTGCGATGAACACCTCACTGTGTCGAGACGCCACGTGTCAGACGTCAAACGCCGCATCCGATGAAGATACGAATCGCAACACGAAAGAGCCGTCTGGCCATATGGCAGGCTGAACACGTCGCATCACTGCTGCGCAGCCATGGCGCCGATGTGGAACTCGTTCCGATGACCACGGCGGGCGACCGGCATCTGGAAACACGCCTCGACAAGATCGGTGGCAAAGGGCTGTTCATAAAGGAACTCGAAGTCGCGATGGCCGAACGCCGCGCTGATATCGCTGTGCATTCGATGAAGGACGTGCCGGCGAACATGCCGGTGGAGTTTGTCATTGCGGCAGTCCTGGAGCGGGAGGATTCCGCCGATGTGCTCGTTTCCAACAGCTACGACAGCCTCGACGATTTGCCACAAGCGGCGCGTGTCGGCACCTCGAGTATCAGGCGCCAGACACAAATCCTGCATACACGTCCGGACCTCGATGTTCTGTCATTGCGTGGCAATGTCGACACGCGGTTGAAGAAGTTGGACGACGGGGAGTTCGATGCGATCGTCCTCGCGGCAGCAGGATTGAAACGCCTGGGGCTGTCTGACCGGATCACCCAACGGTTCAGGCGCGAAGACTCGCTGCCCGCAATAGGCCAGGGTCTCATCGGGATCGAGTGTCGTGGCGACGACACGGAGACGATCGAGCTGCTCGAACAACTCGACAACCCGGTCTCGCGAATCGTACTTACTGCAGAACGTGCGGTCGGCAGACACCTGAATGCAGATTGCCAGGCCCCCGTCGCGGCCCACGCACGTGCAAGCAACACTCGTGTGTTCATCGATGCATTGGTCGCAGCGCCGGGTGGAAGGCAGATTCTGCGTGACCGGGATGAAGGCCCGGACTTCGACGCCGAGGCAGTCGGGGAACGGCTCGCAAAGCGCCTTATCGAACGCGGTGCACAATCGTTGCTGGCTGCCTGGGATCCGGCCGGTGGATAAGCCGCTCGAAGGTACGGGAGTGCTCGTTACACGGCCCCTCGCGACGGCCACCGCTTTTTCAGATCTGCTGATCGCGAACGGTGCCAGCGTGACGCTCTTTCCGACGATCGAAATCGTCCGCCACGGCGACCCTGAAACCCTGCGCAGCCTGATCGGCGAACCGGAGTACGACATCATCGTGTTCATCAGCGCAAACGCCGTGACACACGCCGTCGACACGATCGCGATTCCGGACCAGGCTTCTGTTGCAGCGGTCGGCACCGCAACCGCCGACGCATTGCGTGCAGCCGGGCGTGAACCGGATCTGGTTCCCGGGATAGCCAGCAGTGAGGGCTTGCTCGACAGCGAAGCTTTATCTGACGTTGCTGGGAAACGGATACTGGTCGTCAAGGGCGTTGGCGGTCTCAGAACGCTCGAAGAAAGCTTGCAAAGACGAGGCGCCGAGGTCGTAACGGCGGAGGCTTATCGACGTGCTGTTCCCGACCGGGATACGCAAGACCTGGAGGCCGACTGGGCAAGCGGTTTGATCGATGCAACGACCTTCACGAGCGGGGATGCCCTGAGAAACCTGCACCAGATGCTCAGCGACAACGGCCGCGAACTCCTGTGTGCAACGCCGTTAGTGGTGCCGAGCGAACGTGTGGCTAAAATAGGTGTGGACCTGGGTTTTCGGGTTGCGCCTGTGGTTGCTACAGGTGCCGATCCGGCCTCAATGCTGCAAGCGTTGATCCACTGGTCGTCCCAGAAGCGTTACGAGCCGGAGAAATGAGTGACCGAAGAACGTCCTGAAACGTCTGCTGAATCGGTGCAGGCACCATCCCAGCCGGACGAGTTGGCGGCAGCATCCGACGACGAATCCAACGGGCAACCGCACGAGGGCGTCGCCGGCAACAGCGGGCCGGATACCGGCACCGAAGCCACCGCCCCGGCAATCGAACCCGCTGAGCCCGCGCGCGAGCACTCGAGTGGCGGTGCTTTGTCTTTGATTGCATTCCTGCTCGCGGCGGTAGCGCTCGCGGGTGTCGGGTGGATAAGTTGGCAACAACGCGGTACCGCCGAAGAACTCGCGAACCGCCTGGACACGCGGGCCGAG
>JAZFZN010000160.1:0-3824 GCA_036475515.1 Gammaproteobacteria bacterium | reverse complement strand
TGGCGAACGTTTTCAGCCTGTTCTGGGCTTCTGTCGCACACGGACGCGACAAGATTCGTGTCCTTTTCTGGCTGCAGATCGCCTGTGTCGTCTGTGCAGCCGTGATTGGATTTGCCCCGGTCACGGCCGCCGGTCTGTTGCTGATCGTGACCGGTGTCGTCGGTGCACGGATCGCCTGGTCCGGTGTCGTCACGACCCGTTCGGCCGTGTGGCGTGCGAACTATCCGCGGGCACTCCGCGCAAGGGTAACGGGATCGATCGCCGTACTCGTCGCCATCGCAATGGGTGGCGCCGGGCTCGTCCTGGCGTTTGCGATGGAGCAGAATGACGAAGCCTTTCGGTGGTTCTATCCTCTCGCCGCGCTGTGTGGCCTGCTGGGTGCATTGGTCTACCGCCGTGTTCGTGTCCGTGCGCACCGCAGTCTGCTGGACGCGGAACGCGCTGAGTCTGGGGCTGGACGCTTGTTGTCTCGCGGGATAGCGATCCTTCGAGAAGACGCATTGTTTCGTCAGTACATGACGATCATGTTTGTGTTCGGCAGTGGCAATCTGATGGTCCTTGCACCTCTGATCATCGTGTTCACTGACGAGTTGAAGTTGCCACAGTTTGAACAGATGCTGATCGTTTCGTCGGTGCCCTTGCTGGTGATTCCAATCACGACACGGTTGTGGGCCCGATTGCTCGACCGTCTGCACGTCATTCCGTACCGCGCGATCCACAGCTGGACGTTTGTCGTTGCGATCGCACTGCTGACGGCCGGAGCGGTTACCGGTCTTGTTGCGTTGCTCTGGCTTGGAGCGCTCGCTATGGGAACGGCGTACGCCGGCGGCATCCTCGGCTGGAATCTTGGTCACAACGACTTTGCGCCGCGTGAACTGGTCGCGCACTACATGGGTGTACACGTCACACTGACCGGGGTCCGCGGTCTGGTGATGCCGCTGGTCGGGGTGATGTTCTACGAGTTTGTGGAAAGCCGTTCGCCCGGCAACGGTGCCTATGCCTTGCTGCTGCCACTGTTGCTGACAACGCTCGGTGCTTTCGGCTTTCTTGCGATGGCCCGCAGCGGTCGGCACGTTGGTGCGAGCCGGGACCCGATTTAGCTACTCCCGGGTGATCTTCTCGTACACGAGCGTCGGCCGGTCGCCGATACGCGAGTATTCGTGTCGGCGCCGCATCTCGGCGAGCGTCTGGTCGCGTTCGGTTTCCGTCGAGAACCAGCGTTTCAACTCCCAGTCGGCACCGAGGATCGGTATTAACGGGTCGTTTTCGGGCAGTGTCTGACGGATGCCGAAACGGCCCTCATCGGGTGTCGTTGGTGTCAGCAGGTTGTGGGTATGGGCCGTTCTCTCCCGCATCGTAAATGCCTCAGTGCAGATGTTCTGCAAGCTTGCGAATCTCCTGGACGGCTACGGACAGAGATGCAAAATCTGCGACATCCGCGGTCCGCATCTGATCGAGCGTCTGTTGTGCGTGCGAAATACGCGGCTTGTCGGCTTCGAACCACTCGAGGACTGCTTCGCCGGGCGTGCCCTGGCCGTTGCTCCGGATGATCTGTGTCGTCAGGCCGCGTTGCAGGCTGTAAAGGTTTTCTCGCAGCGTGCCGCGTGCGGTTGCCTGCCAGTGTCCTTCGACGATCAGGTTCTCGATCTGGTCTCGCAACCAGTTGATCGACAGACTCGTACCAAGACGGAAATACACCGATGCCACATAAGCGACGTCGTGTTCCGTACGGCTTGCGACTTCGACGATATCGAGAGCGGGACGGATCGGTTGCAAAGACGCAACGCGTTCTGACAGCGTGTCGGGTACGCCGATGTTTGCGTACAGCTCGCGTGTCTCCTGGAAACGCCGCAACTCGTCGCCGATGAGCAGTTTCGACATCTTGTGCTGCAGTTCGGCAACGCCCGGCTTGTACTCGGCGACACAGGTTTCGATATCGAGATCGCAGGGCTGGCGTTCCAGCAACCAGTGTGTCACGTGCTTCAACAACCGTGTCGTCTCGAACATCATCGAATATTGCACGTTTGCATGGACTTCATTGTCGAGTGCCTCGATCGAAGCCCACAGAGAATGCATGTTGAAGGATTCGCGCGCGATCGTGTAGGCGCGCGCTACGTTCGAAATCTTCGCTCCGGTTTCTTCTTCCATCCGGGCGACAAATGTCGGACCCATCCGGTTGATCATGCTGTTCGTAATCATTGTCGCGATGATCTCGCGACGCAGCCGATGTTCCGGCATCAGGTCTCCATAGCGTTTCTGGAGTGGGGCAGGAAAGTACCGCGACAGCTCTCTGGCGAGATAAGGATCCTCCGGCACTTTCGAGTGGATCACGTCGCGGTAGAGCATGATCTTGCTGTAAGCGAGCAGCACCGACATTTCCGGACGAGTCAATCCGGCTCCGGCCACATGCCTTTCTTCGATCGCTTCGTCGTCCGGTAGAAATTCAAGTTCGCGGTCCAGACCGGCGTGTTGTTCGAGACTCCGAATCAGGTGTGCGTGTTCGCTCAGACGTTCGGCCGCCTGCGTCCGCATCAGGCTGATGGCCTGGGTTTGAAGATAGTTGTCACGCAACACCAGGGCCGCGACTTCGTCGGTCATTCCTTCCAGCAGCTTGTCCCGGTTTTTTTCGGTCAACGACTCGGTCTGGCTGGCCTGGTTCAGCAGAATCTTGATGTTGACTTCGCGATCAGATGTGTCAACACCGCCGGAGTTGTCGATGAAGTCCGTATTTATGCGACCGCCGTTCAGTGCGTATTCAACGCGTCCGAGCTGTGTCAGGCCGAGGTTTCCGCCTTCGCCAACGACCTTGCAGTTCAGTTCCTTGCCATCGACGCGAACGTTGTCGTTTGCGCGGTCACCGACATCGAGTTTGGTTTCGGACACGGCTTTTACATAGGTTCCGATACCGCCGTTCCATAGCAGGTCGACCGGCATTCGCAAGATGGCCCGGATCAGTTCGTCGGGTGTCAGCTGGTGGTCTTTGATACCGAGCATGCTGCGGACTTCCGCGGACAATTCGATGCTCTTCTCGCTCCGCGCGAATACACCGCCGCCCGCGGAGATCAGTTTTTCGTCGTAATCCGCCCAGGTCGAACGCAGCAATTCGAACAAACGTTTGCGTTCAGCAAAACTCGTGGCCGGATCCGGGTGCGGGTCCAGGAAAATGTGTAAGTGATTGAACGCAGCCTGGAGTCTGATGGTTTCCGACGACAACATGCCATTGCCGAACACGTCGCCACTCATGTCACCGATTCCGGCGACGGTAAAGGTTTCGGTTTGCGTATCGAGTCCGATCTCTCGAAAATGGCGTTTCACTGACACCCAGGCGCCACGCGCGGTAATGCCCATCGCTTTGTGGTCGTATCCGGCAGAACCACCCGATGCGAAAGCATCGCCGAGCCAGAATCCGTACTCTTTCGAAACGCCGTTCGCAATGTCGGAGAACGTCGCCGTGCCCTTGTCAGCAGCAACGACCAGGTAATAGTCGTCGTCGTCGTGGCGCACGACACTTCGTGGTGGTACGACCGTATTGTCGACGAGGTTGTCGGCGACATCGAGCAGTCCACAGATGAACTGCTTGTAACAGGCGACGCCTTCTTCGAAGATCGCATCACGGTCTCCGACAGGCAGTCGCTTCGGTACGAATCCGCCTTTTGCGCCGACCGGTACGATAACGGTGTTCTTCACCATCTGGGCTTTCATCAGACCCAGCACCTCGGTTCGGAAGTCCTCACGCCGGTCCGACCAGCGCAAACCTCCACGGGCGACTTTGCCGCCTCGCAAATGCACGCCTTCGACGCGCGGCGAATAGAAGAAGATTTCGT
>JAZFZN010000159.1:0-2657 GCA_036475515.1 Gammaproteobacteria bacterium | reverse complement strand
CGGCGTTCGAAGATGCGTATCCGATATTCATTGAAGTAATCGGAACTGCGTTTGTCGCCCAGCGGTTCGTAACTGGTGATATCGAAACTCATCGCTGTCTCTCTCTGTCGTGCGCCTGCTTATTGTTCCAGCTTGATCGGCCGATACACGGGTTGCCAGAACCTGCTGTTGACCGCCTGTTCGGTTTCATCTGTTGAAGATTGTGGAGCGTGTCCCTGGCGTTGTGCCTGGACGGCGACAACAACCGCGATTCGCCTGCTGACTTCATGTACCTTGTCGAGTTCCGGAAGCAGGGCGTCCCCTTTGCCGGTCAACGCCGGCGCTTGCTCGCTCAAAGCGTGGGCTGCGGCCATGAACATTTCCGGGGTCACACGCCGTGCCTGGACGGCCCGCACCCCGAGTCCCAGACCCGGGAAAATGTAAGAGTTGTTGCATTGGGCTATCGGGTACTGCCGACCGTTGAAGCTGACGTCCGAGAACGGGCTGCCGGTCGCAATGAGTGCGCGTCCCTGTGTCCATTTCAAGAGATCAGCCGGTATTGCTTCGACTTTGGAAGTCGGGTTGGACAGCGGAAAAATGATCGGTCGCTCTTTGTGTCTTGCCATTTCCTCGACAACTTCCTTGGTAAACAGGCCGGGTTGTCCACTGACTCCGATCAGGATCGTCGGTTGCACGTTGCGCATCGTATCGGCCAGCCCAAAGGGGTCATCCGAATCGTGTTTCCAGTCGGCCAGCGCGGCCACAGGCTGTGCAAAGGGTTTCTGAAACGGCAGCAGATCGGACTGGTCGTCCCGCATCAGACCATTCCGGTCGACCAGCCACAGTCTTCGTCCGGCTTCGGCCTCACTGAGCCCTTCCAGCATCATTGCCTGGGCAATTTGCTCGCTGATGCCGCAGCCGGCAGAGCCGCCACCCAGCAGGACGATTTGCTGTTCTTTCATAGTGGAGTCGGTCGCCTTGACGGCTGCCAGAATGGTTCCGAGTACGACCGCTGCCGTGCCCTGAATATCGTCATTGAAGGTGCACAGTTTGTCCTTGTAACGTTCCAGGAGTGGGCTTGCGTGTGTCTGTGCAAAGTCTTCGAACTGTAGCAATACGTCGGGAAAACGGTTGATCAACGCCTCGACAAAAGCGTCGATAAATTCGAAGTACTCGTCGCCGGTGATTCGTCTGTTGCGCCAGCCGATGTACAACGGATCTTGCAAACGTTCCTCGTTGTTTGTTCCGACATCGAGCATGACCGGCAGCGTCGTTGCCGGGTCGATCCCGCCAATCGCCGTGTACAGTGAAAGCTTGCCGATCGGGATACCCATACCGCCGGTCCCCTGGTCCCCCAGTCCCAGTATTCTTTCGCCGTCTGTGACGACGATGACCTCGACATTCGGGTTGGGCACGTTGTTCAGCAGTTTCGGGATGATGTCTTTCTGCGGATAGGCGACAAACAGACCCCGCGGTTTTCTGTAAATCTCGCTGAACTGCTGGCAGGCGGCCCCCACGACCGGCGTATAGATAATTGGCATCATCTCTGCCAGGTGTTCGCGTATCAGGCGATACAGCAGTACTTCATTGGTGTCCTGCAGGGAACGCAGGTAGATGTGGCGTTCGAGATCCGTGTCTTTCTGTTGATAAGCTTCGTATGCGCGTTCTGCCTGTTCGTCGAGTGTTTCGATCTGTGGCGGCAGCAGGCCATCCAGACCCAGCCCGGCGCGTTCCGATTGTGAAAATGCCGACGCTTTATTGAGCAACGGGTCGTTGAGCAGCGTGCTTCCGGTCAACCGGGTGCTGATCGCGTCGCTGCCGACAGCGGGTGTTTGCGTATTGTGGCGTTTGCCCATGCTGGGCCGGGGGTGTTGTTATTGATTCTCGCCAGTTTACCGTCCGTCGCCGGTTTATGGCAACATAGGACGTCGCTTCGGCAAGGCGTGAAAACCGGTGCCGATGCACTCGTTCGGCACTCAACAAGAAATAACACGCCGGAGGTACGTCATGTTCCGATTCGTGTTCAAGGTCGTGCTGGTCCTGATGCCGGTTAGCGGATTCTGCCAGGGGGCGCTGCTTACTCTGGATCAGGCACTCGATATTGCGATGCGTGACAATCTTGCTCTTGCCAGCGCTGAGCTCGAGGTCAGTGCAGCGCAGAATGACGTAGCCGCGTTGAAAACGCGGCGTTATCCGAGCATGGACTTGCGAGGCGGTGTTACCGATAACCTCACTGAGCAGGAATACAATTTCGATCAGGGGGTTTGGGGAACTTTCCCGGGCACCGGTCCGATCCCGTCGCAGGACGTGACGATCACGAGCGCCAAAGGCACGACCCAGTTTCTTTCCGCGGGGATTACTCAGCCCCTGTCGCAACAATACCGGTTGTCCCTCAGCATCCAACAAGGGGAAGTCAAGGAAGAGATGGCCGAGGAGACGGTCCGGTTGACACGGCAGGACCTCGCGCGCGTCGTCAAACAGCAATATTTCCAGATCGTTCAGACACAGAGCGATCTGCGGACAACGGAGGAGTCGATCGCGTTCTACGAGTCGTTGGACGAACTGGTCACACAATACGTGGCCCAGCAGATCGCTCTGGAGTACGAGCTGCTGGAGGTGCAGGCGCGGCTTGCCCGTCAGCGGTGGCTCGCGGACACCCAGACCAATCGTCTGAAGAC